>DAIDJW010000017.1 GCA_027451185.1 Candidatus Saccharimonadota bacterium | reverse complement strand
GCGGGCACTGGCAATCATACCGTTACTCATGACACCCAACATTTTACGCGAACCGAGCACGAAGGGTTCGACCGTTGCAAAAGTTTCCGGTACAACCGATTTTGGCGGCAACCAAGCGATCATTTGCCCTGCCGCGACATTGGGCGCGCCACAAACAACCTGCACTAGACCATTATTATCTCGTTCAACATCCGGCACTCTGCCGCCGTCGTCGAGTTTCGTAACGTGTAAGTGGTCGCTGCCCTCTAGATTGTCACACTCAACGACGCGCGCTACTACGACATCACAGTATTTGGCGCCAAGATCGCTAACGCTCTCAATTTCGACTAGCCGAGCACCAATCAAGTTAGCTAAATCATCTATCGGTGCGTCGATTTTAACAAACTTTTTCAACCAATTAACGGAAATTATCATACCAGGCTATCCTCGCTTACTTTGAAATAATAGCGATTTGGTTCGGACTTCGTTTCGTCCAGTTCACCAATCGGCGCTAGGTACTGCGCCATGGTTTTTTGATACTGCTCATTAAACGTTTTTTGGTCTGAAATTTGCACGCGCGATGATAGATAAACCGCTTTTGACGGTCCATTGTTCGACTCAACTATAACAATCGCAACCCGGCTATCACGTTCTAGGTTTCGGCTATGGATGGCGTCAATACCGGAGTGCCAGCTAATACTGCCGTCAGTAAAAGATAGCTGTACAGGCGTCACCCAAGGTGAACCGTCGGCATTAATTGTCGCTAGAGTACCCAACTTGGCGTTTTTTAAAACCTGTAGCGCGTCGTCTTTCATGCAAATTTCCTCAAAAATTGTAATTTACCAGATTCAAAATGACGTAAATCCTCGATGCCATATTTCAGCATCACTAACCGCTCCACGCCACCGCCCCACGCAAAACCGCGATAAACGGTCGGGTCAATACCGGCTTCACCTAAGACATTGGGGTGAATCATACCGCAGCCGAGCATCTCTAACCACTCGCCCGGCTTGCCGCCAATGGCGGCCGGTTTTTCGATTGCAAACTCTAACCCCGGCTCAACAAATGGAAAATAAGCTGGCTGAGTTTTAATTTTTAATTTTTGACCATAATAAACCTCAAAGAAACTGCGCAAACTGCCTAACATTTGACCAAGGGTAGCGTCACGGCTGACGAACACACCCTCGCATTGATAAAAGGTGTGTTCATGAGTTGCGTCAACGTCTTCGTTACGAAAAACTCGGCCGTAACTAACAGCTGCGATTTGACCACCGGCCTCAAGTTTGGCGCGACCGGCCTTTAAGATACGGTGCTGCATGGTACTGGTGTGGGCCGGTGGAATCCAGCCTTCTTCGGTCCGAAAGGTATCGTAGCCATCACGCGCTGGGTGATTTTCGGGAAAGTTCAGTGAACTAAACATATGATAATCGTCGTCGATTTGGCGTGACTCAATCGCCTCAAAGCCCATGCGCGTAAAAATATCAACAATTACATCAAGCTCTTTGGTCAGCGGGTGTTGACTGCCGGTTTCGCTGGGCATTAGCTCTGGTTGAGTTGCGTTTAAATCCCATGGCGCCGTAATATCAATCGGCTCAACCGCCGCATCCGCTAACTCGTTTTCACGGGCCGCGACCGCCGCTTCAATCGCTACCTTGACTTCATTAACGGCCTTGCCGTAAGTTGCGCGCTCGCTCGCCTCAAGTGTACCAATAACCGAATAGAGATCTTTTAAAGCTGGCGATTTTAAAACATCGCGCGGCGACTGACTGGAGTTAACGGCCGTAATTAGGCCTTGGCGAATTTCATCAATATCATGCTGCATAACTAGCTGTTATTATACGTCATTTTCAGGCGTGAGTGGTTATTTTATCAGTAAGACGGCCGCGACGGCACCGACCACCGCCAAAACTACCAGTCCGAAAACAACCCACAGCCAGATCGGAACACCTTGACGATCGGGCACGACGGCCGGCTGGAGAGGCGTTGTCGCGATTGGTTGGAACGGTGTGCTAAAAGTTTGGTTAGATGCTGGTGGCTGGCTAAATGGTGGCACCACCTGCGGCGTCGGCTGCGGCTGAAACATTGGCTGCGGCTGAGCGACCGGTTGTTGCGGCTGTGGTTGTGGTTGAAGGTCGTTAGTATTGTCCATAACTTCCTCTATCTTTGTGTTTTGATAATAATAAATATAATTAACGCGATTGCCGCAACCACCACTAAGCCAACCCAAAAACCTAACGTGCTGCTAGACTTTTTAGTACCTTTTAGGTACGCTGAATCATCAACGCCGTCGGGCAGATCGCTAACCTCAGCACGTTTGCGCGCCTTCTCGGCTAGCTCGGCCGCAACTTTCTGCTGCAGTTCGCTGCGGATATCTTTTTGATCGAATACATAACCCATAGAATTATTATATACCCCTTATAGCGAAACGCTTGTATTTAAAAATTTGTGTTATACTATAGCCATTGTTGTATAAAGGAGGGACTCACTATGGCTACCAAAAAAGCCGCTACAACGAAGAAAAACAATACTGTCTCGAAGCCTAAAGCTGTCGTCAGTAAAGTAACTACAATTTCAAGTTCAGCCGCTGCACGCGTTGCTGACGCTGACAGCAAATCATTTGCCACAGCCGTTAACGACCTGAACCTATGGCGCGCCCTTGGTTTTGAATTACTAGGCACGTTCTTACTTGCCGGTACGGTAATCATCACCCAAGAAACACCGCTTTACGTTATGTTCGCCGTTGTCGGTATCGTTCTGCTTGGCGGTGCCGTGTCTGGTGCACACATAAACCCGATCGTAACCATTAGCGCCTGGGTTACCCGCCGCATCGGCTGGGTCCGTATGGTCGGCTACCTGGTAGCTCAAGTTGTTGGTGCCTTGTTGGCGCTTGTTGTCTTGAACGCGTTTATCAGCCACGTTCCAGCCGCCGGTGGCAGCGCAACCTCGCTTGGTGCAACCGCCCCAACACTATTTAAGGCCGCCGTTTTGCCTAAGAGCCACGAATGGGCAGTGTTCTTTTCTGAGCTGCTCGGTGCCGGTATCTTGGCTTTTGCAGCCGCACATGGTTTGCGTCAAAAACTTGGCAAATTCAACCAAGCCTTTACCTATGGTGGTGGTATGTTGCTAGCCTTGTTATTCGCTTACACAACCGCTTCGTACTTCTCGGCAACCGCCGTTTTGAACCCAGCCGTCGCATTGTCGGTTCAGGCTCTAAGCTGGAACTGGACCGTCCTAGGTGTTTACGTTCTAGCCCCAGTCCTTGGTGGTCTAGTTGGTTTTTACCTACACGACTTGCTTTGCACCGACAAGAAATAGTCGGCGCTTAGCGCAATCTAAAATACCTCGCTAATCAACATCAGGCGAGGTATTTTATTTGGTTTAATCGTCTTGATGTGGTTTGTCGATGACTAGCGGCTCAATCAAATCATTGCCGCTAGTAATTTTATTGGCATCGTTCTGAACTTTACCAAGTTCTTTGTGCGCATTGTTATAATGATTCACCGTCGTGGAGAGTGAATTACCTAGTCGTTGCATGTAATCGTCAAAAGCCGAGATATGGCGACCTAGTTTTCCGACCTGTAGTTGAATATCTTTGGCCTGTTCCTCGATCTGCAAGCTGCGCAGGCCCTGCAGAACAGTTTGTAAATAGGCCATGAAACTGGTTGGGCTGACAATAATCACCTTTTTGTCGCGAAAAGCGTATTCGATTAAGTCACGCGCACTCGAGCCGGTGCCAACGTCGCCGATCAATAAGTCATAATAAAGCGACTCGCTTGGGATAAACATAAAAGCAAATTCCATAGTGCGCTCGGCCGGCCGAATGTATTTACTTGTCTCGTCGATACGGCCTTTTAGGTCTTGGCGCACCAGTTTCAAAAAAGCTTCGCGCTCGGGTTTAGTGGCGGCACCGACCATGCGGTTGTAGTTTTCCAAACTAAACTTACTGTCAATTGGCAGTACTTGGCCCTTGTCCAAAAAAACCACCGCGTCAACAATCACGCCGTCCTTAAATTTGTACTGCATTTGATAATTTTTGTTCGGCAAAATATTGCCTAGCACCGATTCCAAATAGTATTCGCCAAACACACCGCGCTGCTTGGGGTTTTGTAAGACGTTTTGCAAGGTTTTTAGTTCGTCGGCAACATCAACCACGCGGCGATTGGTTTCGTCAAGCTTCGCTAGCTTACCGGTGACGTCGGCAATTAG
Organism: Candidatus Saccharimonadota bacterium; assembly: GCA_027451185.1. Classification (GTDB taxonomy): domain Bacteria; phylum Patescibacteriota; class Saccharimonadia; order Saccharimonadales; family Saccharimonadaceae; genus DAIDJW01. Next base: position 7,456 of record DAIDJW010000017.1, on the reverse strand, counting down.
CTTAGCGCTTTCGCTAAGTTGTTTTTGAACCGACGTTTGGACGGCGGTATTGCTCCGTTCCAATCTGTCGCCGAGCGCTGTTTGCAAACCAACCACCGACCGGTTCAACTCGGTAACGTCCGACTTAAGCATCTCGACCGAAGTGCCGCCTTTAAGATCTTTCAATCTTTGGTTAAGCAAATAAAACGCGACCGCAGCACCCAGAACCACCACCACCAATAGCACAAAAAGAATTATTTCCATAAACTAAGTATAACATTGACCGACTAAGCTTAAGCGACGAGCGTAAAGATTACCCGAGCTAAAATCACAATCGCGGCGGCTGTAATCAAGACCCAGACTGTTCGGGTAAAGTTAGTTATCCACGAAAACAGCAGATAGGCCAAGCTGTACAGTAGCGCCTCCCAGCCGAGTTGCTCGCCCCAACTGAGGCCCGCTACCCAGCCGCCAAGTCCCCATAGCACCAAAGCGCCAGCGACCACGACGATCAGCGGGCGAAACATTTGAATCCTAATTGCGGCAAACAGACCGGTCACGGCCACTAAGATTGTCGCCACGTTAGCCGCACTGACGGTAGCGGCGCTACAGGCCACATCCACAGAATCACAGGCGAATTGGCGCATCACATAGCGGTCTAGTAAAAACGTCAGGATAAACAGCAGCATGCCCAGTCCAACACCCAGAGCCGCTGATTTCCACCAAACATAAAATGGCATCTCATCTGCCGGTTGTACGATTGCTGTTGCCATAGAAACCTCCTATTCTATGCGCTGCGTTTTCCGCCTGGGCGCGTTTATGTACCAAAGTGCCCCCACCAGCGCGAAAATAACTCCAAAAACAACATCGGTAACTGTATGAACTAAGGCTAACACACGGCCGACGCCAATCGCAACCGTAAGCGCAACCAAAAGCCAGGTTGCCCATTTTTGACGAGTCTCAAACCAAACCGCCGCCGTAATCGCTGTTGCGAACAAGATATGGTCCGACGGAAAACCGGGATTGTTTAAATACAGCGCACCAGCCGCCGCCCCCTGTTCAACGAAAGGCCGAGCCTCTTCGGGCGAATAAACCGACGCCAGGCTAGCGACTAGATAAGCAGTTAGGCCAGCCATTAAGATGCGCGTGTAAGCATCGTAGCGCGCCTGCCCTTTTGGCACCTTAAAAATTAATTCATAAAGCCCGATCAAAACCACCGGGACCATTAGACCATCAGCGACAACATGGATCACTACTTGATAAACGTTCATAGGACTATAATACCCTAAATCACAACCCTGGTAAAATCCGGTTATCTTTGTTACAATTGCAAATGCCGTTGGGATGTCGCCAAGTGGTAAGGCACATGGTTTTGGTCCATGCATTCGGGGGTTCGAATCCCTCCATCCCAGCCATAGAAAAGACCGAGTTTTTGCTCGGTCTTTTTCTTGACAAGTAGCAGTAATACGAGCCGTTGAAGACTCTTTACAAGTTTTCCAGAGGGATGCCTGTTTTTTCGGATACTTTTCGAGCCCAGTCGAGCAATCTTTCAAATTGGCTATCACGTGCAGCTAACTCGGTTTCATACTTGTCTATTCGTCCAACAAAACCATCAATTGTGTTTATCAAATGGTCGTATTTTCGGTCCATGGCATCTAAGTGTCCATTGACTTCCAAAAACTGATTTGTAACGTTCTCAAACTGATTTGACACCTGTCCCATAAAGTCCCTTACGGTTGTAATAACTTCATCGATATCTTTTCGAGTAGCTGTTTCATTCATTGCTTAATTATATCATTATTTAGTGAAGGCATGAATTGGCATGGTTACAGTTTGCAAAGCAAATTATCTGCAATCGAATCCCTCTATTCCAGCTAAAATGATTATACGAAAAGACTTCAGGTTATGAAGTCTTTTCGTTTGCTATAATCGATACATGGATTCGCGAAAACCTTCAAAGAATATCCGTGAAATATATAATGACGCTGCCAGGGATTATATTTCTAAAAATAGTAATCTTGAACTTAGTACTAAATCGTTGAACACTTTTAGACAAATGTTAGAACCAGGATCGCACATTCTTGATATCGGATGTGGATCAGGTATATTTGCTGATTGGTTTGACAGAAATGGTTTTGACGTTACAGGATTAGATATATCCGATGAAATGATTCGATACGTAAACGAACACTACCCAAGATTAAAGACAATTCGCGGGACCCTAGGTGATCTGTCAAATCAGAAATACGAGGGAGTATGGTGTTCACGCGTCTTTCATCATATTAGTTTAAGCGAACAGGGTAACTTTCTCAATTTACTAACTCAACATATGACAATTGATGCACAGTTATATATAACAACGTGTATAGACGATAAGACGTATGAGGCTAATGATTCTGAAAATGGTGCATTAAAAACAAGAATGACAATTGAAGACTTTAAATTTCTAATGTCACGTTATGCATTTGAAGTTGAGAATTCTAATGACTGGGGAAACGGGATGTGGGAATTCTTCCTGAAACACATCCACTAGCCCCAACCAAAACATAAACTCTGTTAATATAGTTTACTGATACAATATAGAGTATGGATAAACATAAGACAGCACTTTGGTTCTGTATCATAACAATCATCCTAATTTTATTCGGTTTATTATATACAATTGTTGGCTTACAGATATTCTCCGGTCCTGGAGCCAGGCTTATTCCGCAAAACGTGTTACTGCCATGGGAGAGCTCTTTATATGGCGCAATTATGATTGGTTGGGGCACTACACTTCTACTAGTTGGACGCATAGCGTTTAAACAAGAAATCCGACAACTAAAACGGGCACTTTTATTCGGGATAGCCGCATGGCTCATAATTGAAGCTATCGCTTCCGCTTGGTTTGGGGTGTGGTTCAACGTGGGCGTTGACTTAGCAGTATTAGCCTTTTTTTCAGTGCCCCTGCTATTGAATAGCAGAAAAAACTAATTTAGATAAATTATGAACTGCAAAATGTTCCTGAAACGCATTCACTAGCCCCAGACAAATATATATTCGAACCAAAGTTAAATAAGTATTCACGCTACAGAGGATACTTATTTGTTATCATGAGTGTATGAAAAAGGATTCAAAAATAAATAACAATAAAAGGCGTAATGTCCTCGCGATAGTTATTATTGCATGTGTTGTCATTGGTATAGCATTATGCGCAGTGAGCTACTTTTATTTATGGTCTAGAGGATGCCAAGGTACAATAACATATGGATCTAAATCTTCCACATGGACGAGATGCGATGATAAGCAAAGTGCTGCACCGGATGAGTCCAAGAAGGATGTGAGGCAGTCGGTCTGGGACAAGCTACCCGCTGAACAGAAAGCTCTGATTAATGGCAGTTGGCAGAACAGCAACGTATCAAAAGTTACATTGAGAGAGGGTATGATGAGTTTAGGTGGGGATAAATCCTACATAGGGAAGGAAGTGTATGCTATCGATTTTCCAGCCGACTATACGAATACATCTAATAATGTAATCGTCTTTGCCGATGTGAATACCTTTACGTTTATTGGTAATGGTCTGATTGATTAGGGAATGAACGATCTAAAGTCGTTTCGGTTTTAGACCCACCCTCTCAGCCAAGAGCGACACATAGAAATGAGACCCACATCCTTCAGTCTGTTGGAATGGCCTCTGTGATAGAAAAACGAGCACTTTTTGGTGCTTGTTTTGATTTAGTACTAAATGACTTAACAGATACGGTTTGGTGCGAATCTCACATAGGTTTGTTATACTTATGGCATGAACTTCTCAAAAGTAAAAATTGTCACATTTGTTCCCCTCGATCACGCCGATACTGTTCGGAATGCTCTTGGAAGTGCCGGTGCTGGACGTATTGGTGAATACAACTTCTGCAGCTACTCAGTTATTGGCAAGGGACGGTTTACGCCATCAGAAAATGCCAATCCGCATATTGGATCTCCTGATCAACCTGAGATTGTTGAAGAAGAACGCGTCGAAGTCGTGTGTGATCGATCAAACGCGAAGGCTGTGATTGCGGCAATGAAATCCGCTCATCCCTACGAAGAAGTCGCTTTCGATATTTACCCTCTTGTTGATGAGCAAGGTCTATGAAAACTGTACTATTTATTCCTGGATTTCAAGAAGATATAAAGTCTCGCGATTATGCCAGTATTATCAAAGCGATTGAAAAGGCTGGTTACAGAGTAGAATTTGTCGATATTAATTGGAAGCGAACAACAATTCAGCACTGGGTCGATGAGTTTAGTGCTATTTACAAAAACTATAACCCAAAGACAGCTATTCTCGCTGGATTCTCCTATGGAGCGATGACGGCATTTATGGCAGCCACAGAACGAAGCCCTTCTGAGCTCTGGTTGTTCTCATTGTCTCCGTATTTTGCAGAAGATATAGCCGATCCTACATTTAAGAAATCGTGGTTAAACGGTATAGGACATCGACGCGTCGATACTTTTAAAGCGCTGTCATTTAAAAAGTTGGTCAAACGAATAACTTCTAAAATAAAGTTTTTCTATGGTGAAGTCGAACTAACAACTTTTCCCGATATTACATACCGTCACAAGATTGCCAAAGCTAATTCGCATATGCAAACTGTCTTGGTTCCTAATGCGAAGCACGATGTTGCGAGCAAGGTTTATATTGACGCTATCGAAGACTCAATAAAGATGTAAATTAAGCGCCAACAAATGCTTGATTCCACTTCTGAACCAAGCTACCATACGACGAACCTTGAAATAAGGTGGTTATTACACTTGTCGTTCGAATCCCGTCTCCCCAGCCAAGAGGATATTATTGTTGAAATAAAAGCAGCTAGCTCGAATGAAAAACGTAAGATTTTAAAAAATAACACATAAGTTAAGAACCGTCAAGTATAATGTCGATGATGAATTAAAAAGAGCGCTATAATCTAAGTTATGAATAGGAAAGATCAGACGGAACTAAATAGAATTACAACAGATCAAGTTGACCGGCTAAAAGATGACAATAATACCGTTGGTGTACTTCTATTTGGTTCAGCCGCAAACGGTGCTTTCGATGAGTTTTCAGATATCGACCTTTACTGCATTACGACGACAAAACCGAACCTGAGTCGCGAGTCTTCGTACGACACGAAAACCAACAGGACCATCGAGGTGCTCTATGGCAGTATCAATGAACTTAATAAATGTATCGAGCAAGAACGTAGCTCGGTCTACCGTACCGTGTCGTCGATACTATCAAGCGGAAAGATTCTCTACGCTTTGGACGACAGGGTTACAACATTAATTCATAATGCTACTGAAACGTGCAACTCTCCCGCCGAACTTACCAAAACTCAATCAACTATGATTCGTTACTCACTTGATGATTTTTATAGCGACGCAGAGCGCGAACATTCACTCGGTCACCACATGCAGTTTTTGATGTACGCCGACAAACTTATTCAAAACGCCATCGAAGTGTCGCTGAGAACCCACGGTGGCTATTTCGAATCACCGAAAAAAATGTTACCAAAACTCCAGGAAACAGATGGGGCGCTGTATCAACTACTCAATAAATATGCCGAAACAGATTTTGATAATCAACTTGATACCTTACGGGAGATTCAACAATACGCTTTATCGTTATTAGGCGGAGCCCTGCCAAAAGAATGGAATGTAGCCGCGTAAGCCCCGTAAGGTGCACGGTTCTGCTATTGAACAGGCATAGCCACTCCCCATTAGTTTATTCAAGTAGACCTAGGCTTGACGCTCGCATTTTAGTCGTGATAACATATCAACAATGATTGATATGTTAAAAGCTATCGCTGAGGAAAATCGCTTTAAGATTGTTGAGCTGTTGACCGAAAAGTCTCTGTGCGTTTGCGAGCTTGTCGACGAGCTGGGCATATCGCAGAACTTAGTTTCGCATCACCTGTCGGTGCTCAAAAAAGCCGAATTGATTGACCTTTGCCGTTGTGGCAAAAATAACTATTACACGCTTAATAAACAGTCGATTAACAAATTAAACAAAACGTTAGCAAAGCTAGGAGACTAATTGTGAAAATATCAGTACTTGGTTCTGGGTGCCCCACTTGCATGAGACTACACGAAACAGTTAAAAATGTCGTTAAAAACGAAGCCATTGATGCCGAGGTGGAATATTCCGACGACGTTGCTAGAATCGTCGAACTAGGGCTAATGCATAGTCCGGTACTACTAGTTGACGGTAAGCCGGTCGACGTTAAATCGACCTCTGAAAAAGACGTCAAAGAAGCGATCTTAGGCGGCGCTCGCTAGTGGACATCTTCGCGCCAATTCAGTGGCTGGCTGATTGGCTTACCTACACGGTCTTTCACATTGCTAAAACAACCCCCCTTGGCAGCACAGTCGACTTTTTTATTTATGACTCAATCAAAATCATTCTGCTACTAGCCGTCATTATATTTGTTGTTTCATATATCAGATCATTTTTTCCAGCCGAAAAAACAAAAAAGTTTTTGTCAAAAGCTAAGTTCCCGGTCGTCAATAACTTTTTAGCAGCGCTGATTGGTATCCTGACACCTTTTTGTTCTTGTTCGGCGGTGCCGTTATTTATCGGCTTTGTCGAGGCCGGCGTGCCACTTGGCGTAACCCTGTCATTCTTAATATCCGCGCCGATGGTCAACGAAGTAGCGCTTGTTCTGCTGTGGGGTTTGTTTGGCTGGAAGATAGCCGTTATCTATATTGTTTCCGGAGTCACCATCGCAACCATTGCCGGCTGGGTTATGGGCAAGCTAAAGCTTGAAAAATGGGTTGAAGAATTTGTTTACAAAGTTAAAAGCGTGCAAGCAGACGAAAAAAAGCTAACCATTAAAGATCGGGTTGATTACGCCAAGAGATACGCCATTGATATCGTTAAGAGCGTTTGGATTTATGTGATTATTGGCGTCGGCCTTGGCGCCCTCATGCACGGCTACGCGCCGAACGATCTATTGGTAAAATATGCCGGACCAAACAATTTCTTTGCCGTTCCCCTGGCGGTCTTGATCGGCATTCCGCTATACTCGAATGCCGCCGGAACGATTCCAATTGTATCTGTTTTAATCGCAAAAGGCATGGCCATGGGAACCGCCCTAGCCTTTATGATGGCCGTCACAGCCTTGTCGCTACCGGAATTTATTATTTTAAAAAAGGTCTTGAAGCCTAAATTGATTGCCACTTACGCATCTGTCGTCGGCGTTGGCATTATCTTCACCGGCTACCTGTTTAATCTCATTATTGGGCATTAGAAAATTCCTAAAGCGTATAATCAAGTGATGACTGTTGACCTGGAAACGTTCGGGAGATACGAACTTGAAAAAGCAACGCTTATTCCCCCACCCGACGACCTGCCGATAGATCATGTCGCCTACAATCCTTCGTCAATCTGGACCGTGGAGCGCGCCAAGGGTTCGGTTGACGTTTTGTACGTTCGGGTCGAGCCCAATCGCTCTGATTCGGCCAGTTCCCATCTAGGCCG
>DAIDJW010000016.1 GCA_027451185.1 Candidatus Saccharimonadota bacterium | reverse complement strand
GCGGCACAATTGGCGGTGGTATTGGCGTTGAGGTCACGTTGACCGATTCGAAGGTCACCATCTCTAGCGTGCTGGCGGGTGACCCGGCCGAGCGGGCTGGCGTGAAGGCTGGCGATGTCATTACTGGCGTTAATAGTCAGTCGGTAGTCGGGCAAAGCGTCGACGACGTGGTGGCCAAGATTCGCGGCGACGTCGGTACGACCGTTAAGATTACGGTTGACCGTGGCGGTCAAAGTCTTGATTTTAACCTGACGCGCCAGTCGATTACTGCGCCAAGCGTTAATTCCAAGATTGATGGCAACATTGGCGTTCTGACCATTAGTCGTTTTGACGAGAATACCGGCAACGAAGCTCGTACGGCCGCTCAAGGCTTTAAAAAGGCCAACGTTAAGGGGATTATTCTTGACTTGCGCGACAACGGCGGCGGCTACTTAACGGCTGCTCAAGATGTTGCTAGTCTGTGGTTAAATAATAAATTGGTTGTTAGCGAGCGCACCAACGGCAAGGTTATCGACCAACTAGACTCGGCCGATAACGCGCTACTAAGCGGCCTGCCGACAGTGGTGCTGGTTAACGGTGGCACTGCTAGCGCGAGCGAAATTGTTTCGGGTGCTTTACAGGACTATGGTGTTGCTAAGTTAGTCGGTGTAAAAACCTTCGGCAAGGGTAGCGTTCAAAAATTAATTGATTTACCGCGCGGTGCCCAGCTAAAAGTTACTGTCGCCAAGTGGTATACACCAAACGGCAAGAACATCAATCACGAGGGGATAACCCCAGACAAAATCGTTACCATCAGCAAAGACGATCTAACGGCTGGCCGCGATCCGCAATACGATGCCGCCAAAGCATTACTAGGTTTATAGCAGCGCTTGTGCTTTTTGATGAGCCTGGTGTATAGTAAAGGCAGTATGGATACCAAGAAAAAAATCTTGTTAGTCGAAGACGACGTAGCATTGGCGAATGTATATAAATCACGCCTTGAACTAGAAGGATTCATTACCAGAGAAGTGAACAACGGCGAAGACGCTCTGCAGGCGGCCATGGAGTTCAAACCCGACCTAATTTTGCTGGACGCCATGATGCCAAAAATCAGTGGTTTCGACGTGCTCGATATCTTGCGCAACACTCCTGAAACTGCCCAAATTCGCGTTATTATGCTTACCGCCCTGAGCCAGCCAAAAGACAAGCAGCGCGCCGAAGCACTAGGCGTCAATGACTACCTAGTTAAATCACAAGTTGTCATTGGTGATGTGGTCGAACGGGTGAAGTACCACCTTGGCATGCTGGCCGATCAACCGACGACGTAATAAATTATTGCTTTTGCATCGAGGCCGGCTAGTCCCGGCCTCTTGATTTTTTATCTTACTTATGCTATAAGTAGAGTAACTGAAAAGGAAAAAACAAACATGACCGAAACCGAACCGCTTAGCCCAAGCTCAGAACAGTCAATTCAACCAACAAAAACTGAAGAAATTGATGGGTCTACTACGCAAGACTTTGATGCTAGCGTTGTGGACAAGAATGTTTTGGTACCACGTCAAGATGGCCGAATTTCGCCATGGCACTTAACTGGTGCCGTGAACTCTGAAGGTAAGTATTGGGCAGGAGCTAATGCAGGTGAAATCGAAGAAAAAGATGGTAAAATTGGACGGCCCGGCAAATATGTTCACCCTAAAACCATTGGCGATGATATTCAGTCGGTACTCGCCGAGAAACTAGCCATGGACCGTCCCGGCTTAACGGCCGAGCAACTAGAGCGTGGCGAGCGCCCAATTGAAGGGGCTGTTGAAGACTTAGGTAAAAAGGCGGTTGAAGCGGCCGTCGACGCCTCAGATATTAATGAGCCGGAGCCGGCGCTAGAGCCGGAGCCAGGGGCCGACATCGAAACTGAGGCTGAAAAGCCAGATGAGGCAGTGGAAGCCGAGATCACGATGCTGACAGCTGAATACAAGCATCGTATCGAACGAACTCTTGATCAGCTAGCCGAAGATGCTAGAAATGGCGTTAGGGGTATTGAGGGCGACGTTGAAGAAGCGACCGGTTACTTGCATATGCTAGTTAGGATGGTTGACGACGCTTCAACCGCGCTAGATAAAGGTTGGCGCCAGTATGATAACGGCTCATATTCTAAGCAAACGCTCGCGCATTTGGTTGATGATGCTTCCAACACCCTGCACGGGTCGATTTCTCGTTTGGCGTATGCCGATGGTTTTAGTAGTACCGTGAGCACGCGCTTACGTAACTTGGCGGAAGCATTTAATCAGGGGAAGGATCGCCTAGCGGCCAGTGAGCACGATTTCGACGCTTTGATGATTGATATGAAAGTTGCCGAGACCCCTGCCGGCACGTCGACCGAGTCAGTTCAAACCGAAGTCGATAACTGGCTTGAAGCTATTGATGAAATGGGCCAGTCGCTACCAAAAGGAGAGTTAGTACCCGATGCTGCTACCAACTTACGTACGGTGCTGAATATGTTGGACGAACTAACAAATCAATTACGCCGCGGCTACTCTAATCATGATCAAGTTGTCACTGACATGCGCGGAGCGGTTAACCGTTTGAAAAACGTCATTGACAGCGCTAGAAATGTAGACAAACGGCCTATTATTGACGCCGACGCGCTTGATAAATTGCGTCGTGGCATCGTAAGCTAAATTAGCTCAAACGTATAAAACTTAAAACTCCCGGTAGCTCCGGGAGTTTTAACTTTATAAGACCAGCAACTACTGTACGGTTACTTGGGTGCGCGGTACGGTTTTGCCGGTGAAGTGGTTCTTTTTGACTTTGTTGAAACCGACAACGCCTGCGATACCAGCGTGAATCGTGAAGTCGCGGCTCATGTAGGTACCTTCGCCAGCTAATTTAGTTGCGCCAGTTTGACGAACCAAAACTTCGCCCGCGTTGACCTTTTGGCCACCAAAGCGCTTAACACCAAGTCGTTGACCGGCGTTGTTGTGGATGTTTTTGCTTGTTCCACCTGCTTTAACGTGTGACATGGGCTGTGCTCCTTAAACTACTAATACAATCTGTTCAATTTTACTCTGAACGGGGGTCAATGTCAAGCCTTAACTATGACTAAAAGCTCGCGAGCGACAATCTGGTTTTCGCGGTAGTAAAGCAATTGCTCGGGGTTGACTGTCGTAAACTCGCGGCGTTTGTAGCCAAGCTTAGCTAGGTTATTAAGAAGCGGCAGGTGGGCAAAGTTACCGTAATTATCACGCCAAGCTGGGATAGCCAAACAAAGCGGTGTCCCAGAGGCTATTTGCGGCGCGATGTTTTCTAGAAAACTACCAATAATATGGTTACAATTGCCACGCACCTCTGTTAATTTGCCGGGCGAAGGCGGGGCGCTGAATGGCTGGCCCAGGTAGGTTTCGGCGGCGACGGCGTCGATTGGGGGTTGCCATTTGGCCGCCATAGCGTCGGCCTGGTCGAGGTGCCAGTTTTTAGATGTATGAAATTCCTCAGCTAGCCACTCTAGGTTAATGCGGCTGAAATCAATCATTTTATCGGCCAAATCGGTACCGTAAGGTTTGAAACCCATCAAGGCTGACTCTTGAAGAATTACACCTGTTCCGCAAAACGGATCTAGGACCGTCAGGTTTTGGCTTTGCGTATCGCCAACGGCTAGATTGACGATAATCTGGGCTAGTTTTGGTGGTAGCATGCCGACAAAGGCATCACGCTTGGGCCGGTTTTGGTCGCGGCGGGCAAGTTTGGTTATATTTTGGGCGCCGATACTTTCGGCCACAATGATGCGATCTTTGGACGCCACAACCAATAATTCAATTTTATTATCGGCTAGGCCCAGTTTGTTGTGGTGCGAGGTAGCCGTCGATAGCGCCGGCTCGGTATTTGGTATAAGGCGCAGGCTGGCACTGCTTGCTTTTAATTTACTTTTTAAAATAAGGCCGGTTTTTTGGATATCGCGGATATCGGCATTCATGTCGTAAACGCTGAGCCCAAGAGTTAGCTTGCCTTCATGTTGTGCCCAGTGTTTGGCGTAATGATTGACGATTTTCATACTGACCTTGCGCCAGTCGCCGCGTGGCATATCAAACACTACACGGCCAGCCTTAAGGGCGCCGCCAAGGTGTTCTAGGTCGGGCGTCGCTTCTAGCAGGGCGCTATGACTAGAGAACCAGCTAGCCTGACCATAAACAGCCTCGAGCTCGGCGATGCCAATCGCCGGTTGACGGCCAAGAATTGCAATATACATGTCACTATTATACGTTATTACGTTATAATGGTGACATGTCGTTTCGATCTTGGATGACCGTTATAACTTTATTTTTGCTGGCGCTGGTTGTTTTTTTTGCCTGGCCAGACATCTTAAAGGCTTGGCATTTAGCTAGCACGGTTAACTGGTGGATCTTAGGTCTTTTGATTCCAATCCAGCTGGCTAGCTATTATGCGACCGGTGGAACAATTTTTTCATATCTTAATTCAAAGGGTAATTTAAAACAGGCGTCGCAGTGGACGATTGCTCGTATGGCGCTTGAGCTCAATTTTGTGAACCACGTTTTTCCAAGCGGTGGTGCGGCTGGCATATCTTATATGGACTGGCTGCTGGGTTATCATGGCGTGACGCCTGGAAGGGCAACAATCGCCCAGATTATACGTTATGTGATGACTTTTGTGAGCTTCGTGATGTTACTGGTGATTGCAGTTTCGATTCTTATGCTCGACCACGCCATTGCCCGGCCAATTATTGTGATTAGTTTTTTGATGGTACTGGCGTGCCTTGGGTTGGTGATCGGCTCTGTGGCTGTGATGGGCAATAAACGCCGTTTGGATAGGTTTTCGGCTTGGTTGGTTAGTTTTGGCAACCGTTTTGTGGCTTGGGTGACCCGCGGCCGCCGTCAGAACGTAGTCAAAGCTGCGCCAATTAATGAATTCTTTAACGACTTACACAAAGATTATATGGATATTAGCCGCGATAAAGCCTTGCTCTTAAGGCCTTTTCTTTGGTCGATACCAGCTAACGCCTTGGACGTGTCTTTGTTGTGGATCGCCTTTTGGGCGCTTGGTACGCCAATTGACCCGGCGACATTATTTATCGCTTTTGGACTTTCCGGCGCAGCTAGTATTGTAGCGGTTACCCCGGGTGGGGCTGGTATTTACGAGGCAATTATGATTGCTTTTCTAGCATCGAGCGGTATTTCGCCAGATGTCGCCATTGCTGGTACGCTTCTGGCTCGCGTTACATTAGTCCTTGGCACGATTGCCTTTGGTTACGTTTTCTACCAACTAACAATTAATCACTATGGTAAGCAACCGTGGCAGCCGAAGCAATCCGACTAACGGTTAGCGATTTTATTGCGTTAACCAATCAGACCCTAGAATATGCTTATCCGAGCATTGAGGTTGAGGGTGAGGTAGCGGGCTTTAAGATTAATCAGGGTAAGTTTGTCTTTTTTGATTTAAAAGACACCACCGGCAGCGTCGGCTGCTTTATGATGGTTTTTCAACTTCGGCTACCAATCGAAGATGGTATGAAGGTGGTCGTGACGGCTACACCCAAGCTAACTAATTGGGGTAAATTTAGCCTAACCGTGCGGGCGATTCGACCGAGTGGCGAAGGATCGATTAAGAAAAGTTTTGAAATATTGAAAGCCAAACTTGATAGTGAAGGTTTGTTCGCTGCCGAGCGTAAACGTAGCTTGCCGGCCGTGCCGCGCTATGTCGGCGTCATTACTAGTACTCAAGCGGCGGGCTATGCCGATTTCGTAAAGATTTTAAACGATCGCTGGGGCGGCTTGAAGGTCGACGTGGCGCATGTCCAAGTTCAAGGTGAAGTCGCGCCTGATCAAATGATTCGAGCAATTAGTTATTTTAACCAACTTGAGCAGCTGCCGGAAGTTTTAGTAATTATTCGGGGTGGTGGTAGTGCCGATGATTTGGCGGCCTTTAATGACGAACCGCTAGTGCGAGCAATCGCTGCCAGTCGAATTCCGACATTAGTTGGAGTAGGGCACGAAGTCGACGAAAGCCTAGCCGATTTAGCGGCTGATGTGCGTTCGGTGCGCTATAAAGTTGGTTCGTTATTGCCGCGTTTATTACAGGCGGTTGATGTTCGGCGGGTTGGTGTTAAGGCGCGCCTGGAGTTCGCGCTGGGGTCAATTGACCGTCAGGTTTCGCAAACCGATGAGCGTTTTTTGCGCTTAAGACAGGTCTTAGCGCAGCTTGATCCGAGTGTAGTTTTAAAGCGCGGCTACGCACTGCTGCGCGGTCAACAAGCTGTTGGACAGACGCTAGAAATTGAAACATTTAAGGCCGTAATGAAGGCGAAGGTTGAAACATATGACGCAAAGCAATAAAACGATACAACAAAAAATTGGCGAACTTGACGAGCTAGTTGCTTGGTTTGATAGCGACGAATTTACGCTTGAAATAGCGCTTGATAAGTTTAAAGCTGCCGAAAAATTAGCCGAAGAAATTGACCAAGATCTTCAAGCGTTAAAAAATGAAATTACAGTCGTAAAGCAGCGTTTTGATGGCGAATAGTAGCGTCTGGTTTTGGGTATTTTTTGCGGTTGTGATGCTATTTGGTTTTGTCGTTTTTCGTGGCGCACCGTACGTGCCAACGCAGCGTAAATATTTAACGGCGGCGTTCTCGAAGCTTTACCAGCTAAAGCAGGGCGACGTACTGGTTGATGTCGGTAGTGGCGACGGTCGAGTGCTGCGCCTGGCGGCACCGATCGTGAAACGGGCGGTGGGGTACGAACTGAACCCGGCGTTAGTTTTAATTAGTAGATTGTTGTCACGTAAACAACAGAATATCGAAACAAGACTGACTGATTTTTGGTTAGCGAAATTACCCGACGATGTGACGGTGGTTTACGCCTTTAGCGTGTCGCGCGATATTAAAAAATTAACTCGAAAAATTGAGCACGAGGCTGGTCGAACTGGCCATGACATCAAATTAATAACTTATGGCGCTGGGCTTGATGGTCGACAACCTGACGAGTCGTACCAAGCGTTTAAGCTGTATATCGTACATCCTTTACAGCCCGGTAGCGAGTCGTTATAATGACGCTTATGATAAAGACTCGGCAGGGCGAAGCGGGCGCGGTTAATAGTTGGCTAATTTTGACGATAGTTTTAATTGTTGTGGCGTTAGCCGGAGCCGGGACGGCTGGCTGGGCAATGTACCGCTATCTGCAAGAAAAAACCACTGTCGATACCCAGGTTAATAATGCTGTCGCTGAAAAAGAAAAAGCAGTTCGAACTCAAATGACAAGCGACTTTAGCGATGCCGAAAAATTACCGAATCGTACCTTTACCGGTCCGACCGATTACGGCTCCTTGTCGTTTTCATATCCTAAAACTTGGAGCGTCTATATTAGCCAAGACGGCTCAACTGGTGGGCAATATCAGGCTTACCTAAACCCAGTTAGCGTGCCGCCGGTGACGGCTACCCAGCAATTTGCTTTGCGCGTCAACATTCAGACTCAAGATTACGGCAAGACCGTTGCAACCTATGATAGCTATGTTAAAAACGGCGACTTGCAATCGTCGGCTGTTAAGATTGACGGTGAAGACGCTACCAGGCTAGACGGCACTTTTCCTGATCGGTTGCGTGGTTCGCTTGTCCTATTTAAAATTCGCGACAAAACAGTTACCATACGAACCGATGCCAATACCTTTATGAACGATTTTAACGCCCTAATTGCGACTATCAAATTTAACAGCTAATGCTCGCCTGAGCTAGGGCGCTGTGCTATCATGTTGATATATGAGGGAGCGCACGGAGCAGTCACGAATCGGACAGGATGGCTTTATTTTGTCGCCGGTTGTTGCGGCGGCCCATGAGCTGAAATCACCGCTGGTTTTAGTGCGACAACTTAGTTTGATGCTTGAAGACGATGGTTTGTCGGCGGGTGAACGCCATCAAATTCTGGACCAAATTCGCCTGACTAGCGAGCGAGCGCTACGCTTAACGAGCGACTTAACGCGCGCTGCTCGCCTGGAAGACGCTATGTTTATCCTAGAACCAATCAATCCTTGGCAGATTTGTGACGATATCGTGCACGAGCTAACACCGTTATTTGCGGCCCACGGTCGACAACTAACAATCCGGTCGCATAAACATCCACTGCTAATGGTGGCTAATCGTGATTTGCTACGGCGCATTGTGATGAATTTTAGCGACAACGCCTTGCATTATAGCGAGGCTGGCGCGGCAGTAGAGCTGCAAATTAAATCGCTCCAGGCTGGCAAAATAATTAGAGTGGGCGTACGCGATTTTGGGCCGGCTTTGTCGAGTGATATGTGGCGCAGCTTGCAGCAAAAATTAGCGACGGCACCGCAGGCGGTTCATGCTCGTCCGCAAAGTAGCGGCCTAGGTTTGTATATTGCTGGCATGTTTGCTGAGGCAATGCAGGGTTCGATTGGCGTAACGCGTCACCGCGACGGCGCGACGTTCTATGTTGACTTACAGGCTTCGCGGCAACTTAGCTTGCTATGACCAAAATTTTGATTGTTGAAGATGACGATTGGTTGGCCGCGCAACACCAGCGGGTGCTAAAAAAAGCTGGTTATCAAACGGTGGTGTCGGGGCATGCACTCGATGCGATTGTGGCTATCGACGCTGAAAAACCAAACCTGATTGTCTTAGATTTGCTGTTAACGGGTAATACCGGCTTTACGCTGCTGCATGAACTGCAATCTTATAGCGACACCGCTGTTATACCGGTAGTAATCTGTTCAAATGTTGCGGAAGATTTAAAACTGGAAGATCTAAAGCCATATGGCGTGCGCCGTATTATTGATAAAGCGACCATGTCACCGGACGACGTTGTAGCGGCTGTCCGAGGAAGCTTGACATGAGAACTGACCGCACGCGGGCAATTGTCCTAAGGCGGACTAACTATGGCGAGGCGGACCGGATCCTACAACTGTTGACGCCAGAGGGCCGCCGCAGCGTGATGGCCCGCGGTGTCCGCCGTGAAAAAAGTAAATTAGCTGGCGGTATTGAACTATTTGCAATTAGCGATGTAGTGATTGGCGAGGGAAGGGGTGAGCTGGGCATTTTGACCTCGGCTCGGCTGGTTCATTTTTATAGCAATATTATGACCGATTATGATCGGCTGCAGTTTGGGTATACGGCCATAAAACTAATTGCTCGCGCCAGCGAAACGGTCGATGAACCGGAGTGGTTTGATATGTTGAGCGAGATTTTGATGGCGCTTGATGCCAAAACAATCACCTTAGAACTAATTGAAACCTGGTTTTATTTACATTATGCCGGGCTGCTTGGCCGCGATTTAAATCTTGAGCTGGACATTGACGGTCAGAAACTAAGCGAGGCTGAATATTATCGCTATGATGTGGCCGAGCAGGGTTTACGACAAGCTGAAATGGGTGAGTTAGATAGTCGTCATATTAAATTATTGCGCTTAATTGCTACTCGGCCGCTGAAGATCTTGGCTCAGGTGGGTGGTATCGATGATGTTATTGGGGCTTGTCTGAGTGTCGCGCATGAACATGCGGCGATTGACGAACGATAATTAGCTATGGGAAACCCCCTGCCGCTGGATTGTGGCAGGGGGTGGTGTTCACTTCCGTCGACGACGGGCAAGCCGGTAGAACCGGTCGTCGCCCTCAAGGGCTGTGGCTGCCAGGCTTATGCAGGCCGGGAAGGTGTGGTCGTCCATATCGACTCCGTCGGGGTGGTTGGGTTGGTAATGGGAAAGAACTAATTTTGTATTATTACAATAACAGTTGAAAAAGTCAAATATGGTATAATGACCAACAGTTATGAATGACCAACAAAAAATGGAAAATATCGTTAGTTTAGCTAAACGTCGCGGCTTTATTTACCCTGGCAGTGACGTTTACGGTGGCTTAAGTGGTACCTGGGACTTCGGGCCACTGGGTGTGACCTTGAAGCGCAACATTATGCAACTGTGGTGGAAGATGTTTGTGAGCGATCGCGACGATATGTACGGCGTTGATGCGGCGATTCTAATGAATCAAAAAGTTTGGCAGGCCAGCGGTCACGTAGCGACCTTTACCGACCCGTTGGTAGAAGATGAAGTGACACATTTGCGCTATCGCGCTGACCATTTGTTGAAAGATGCTGGTTATCCGGTTGACGGGCTAAACTTAGCTGACATGACCAAGCTAATCCGTGATAATAACGTCAAAAGTCCAGCTGGCAACGAATTGTCGGACGTACGAACCTTTAATATGATGTTCAAAACGACCGTTGGGCCGGTTGATGATGAATCTAGTGTTAGCTACTTGCGCCCCGAAACTGCCCAAGGTATTTTCACCAACTACAAAAACGTGCTAGATAGTTTTTACCCAGATTTGCCGTTTGGCTTGGCCCAGCAGGGTAAGGCATTTCGCAACGAAATCAGCCCGCGCGACTTTATTTTCCGTTCGCGCGAGTTTGAACAAATGGAGATTGAATACTTTGTTGATCCAGCCAAGTGGGAAGAAGCTTTTGAACACTGGCGCCAGCAAGTTTGGCAATGGACCGAAGCGCTAGGCTTGCCAACCGAAAACGTGCATGAATTAGAGGTGCCGGAAAGTGACCGAGCCCATTATTCAAAGCGGACAATTGATTTTGAGTTTGACTTTCCGATCGGCCGCGAAGAATTGCTAGGCCTAGCATACCGAACCGATTTTGACCTTGGCAACATTCAGCGCGAAAGTGGCAAGAACATGGAATACACCGTCAAAGGAACGAACAATAAATTTGTTCCGCATGTTATTGAACCGAGCTTTGGCGTCGAGCGAGCCTTAATGGCGGTGCTGTCGAGCGCCTACACTGAAGACGAAGTGAACGGTGAAAAACGTATCTTTTTGAAGCTACCGGAGCACTTGGCGCCGGTTAAGTTTGCCGTTTCACCTCTGTTAAAAAACAAACCAGAACTAGTCGCCAGGGCTAAAGAGATTTATACCAGCCTGAAGCAGAAATACGGCGCCGTGATGTGGGACGACAATGGTAACATTGGTAAGCGCTACCGCCGTCAAGATGAAATCGGTACACCTAATTGTGTAGTTGTTGACTTTACAACACTAGAAGATGGCAGCGTGACTGTCCGTGACCGCGACACAACCGAGCAAAAGCGTGTTCAGCCCGGCGAGCTATAATTACCAAAAAGTGGTATAATAAGCCTAGGCAGTGATACTACCTCACACAAGCAATAAGCCGGGCTCAACAGCTCGGTTTTTGTAGTAAAATAGGGCAATGGATATTTACTATACCGATGGCAGTTGCAGTCCGAACCCTGGTCCCGGCGGCTTTGCAGTCATTAAAAACATGCAGCCTTTTACGGTGGGTCACGACTTGAATTCAACCAATATTCGCATGGAAGGCTCGGCCTTAATTGCGGCGCTTAAAGATGCCGATGGCCGAGCGTGCCAGATTTACACCGACAGCGAGTTTTGGCTCAACGTCATTACCAAATGGGCGCCAGTTTGGCAGGCCAAGGGCTGGGTCAAAAAAGGTGGTGAAATCAAAAACCTAGATTTAGTTAAAGAGGTTTATGGACTTTATCGCCGCTCACAGGCGCGTGTAACATGGGTACGTGGACATGAGGGCGATGAAGGCAATGAACTGGCCGACACCTGGGCGAATAATGCCCGCGAAAAGCGCTTGAGTGGTTTAGTAACAACTGAATAAAGAAAGTAAAAAATGGAAACCGAAAAACCAGAACCGAATGATATTTTTTTGTGGGCCAACACCACCGATGCTATTAAAAATGAGGTCGACGTCGAATTCTTTTTGTTTAATAAAAACTACAC
>DAIDJW010000015.1 GCA_027451185.1 Candidatus Saccharimonadota bacterium | reverse complement strand
GCCGACGAGAACGGTGAGCTCGGTCCGGTCTACGGCGTCCAGTGGCGCTCGTGGCCGACACCCAATGGTGGGCACGTCGACCAGATTGCCGAGGCACTCCGGCTGCTGAAGGAGGACCCCGACTCACGTCGGAACCTTGTCAGCGCCTGGAACGTCGCCGAGCTGCCGTTCATGGCTCTGGCGCCGTGCCACGCGTTCTTCCAGTTCTACGTGGCCGACGGCAAGCTCAGCTGCCAGATGTATCAGCGCAGCTGTGACACCTTCCTGGGCGTGCCGTTCAACATCGCGTCTTACGCGCTGCTGACCCATATGATGGCTCAGCAGACCGGACTCGAGGTCGGCGACTTCATCTGGACCGGTGGTGACACGCACATCTACAACAACCACTTCGAGCAGGTGGCGCTGCAGTTGTCGCGTGAGCCGCGTCCGTTCCCGAAGCTGGTGCTGGAATGGGCGCCGTCGATCAACGAGTACGCGTTCGAGGACTTCAAGATCGTCGGCTACGACCCGTGGCCCGGTATCAAGGCGCCGATCGCGGTGTAACTCCCGCACTCCCGTGCGGGCTGGATGAGCTACCAAGCGACCACGAGTTGCGCGGTAAGCCCCAGCCCGCACGGGGCTTTTAAATTTTTGACATAATTTTCAGCTATCTGCTACAGTGTTAGTAAGTATGGGAACTGGTGTATATAGCAATCTAGAGATTGAGCGGGCCATCAAAGACGGTCATATCATTTTCCACCCATATCAACCGGAGCACATCAATGGCAGTAGTGTCGATGTAACCCTTGGGGATTGGTACTTCCGCACCGACCACAAAAAACTCGACAACTTTTTATAATCCCTTCGACAAAATTGAGGTCGACCGTTACTTCGGCGAACCACAAAAAGCCCGACCATTAAAAGACTGGCGTGAAGAAACGGGCAATCAACCGCCAGCTAACATTCCGCTCGACCATCCGGTTATCATCCTAGGACCAGGCGAACGCATCTTAGCCCACACCCACGAATTCATCGGTATTTTGCCGCCAGGCACCACTAGCATGCAGTCGCGCAGCACCTGGGGCCGTAACGGCATATCGGTCTGTTTTGACGCCGGTTGGGGCGACCCGGGCTATATCAACCGCTGGACACTTGAGGTTTACAATCTTAATCAGCGCCACAGTATAGTTTTACCGGTGGGCGAGCGAATTGCCCAAATCGTCTTCTTTCATACCGGCGAAGTTCGCGGCAGTTATGAAAGTCTGAGCGGCAAATACAATTCCAGCACCAACCTTGATGAGCTTGTTAAGAATTGGACGCCAGAGTCGATGTTACCGCGTGCTTATAAAGACGAGCGGCAACTGCCAGTGAATATTCCCGGCCTTAAAAGGAATTCGCAATAATGACCGAACGCGGCAAATATATTGTCATAGAGGGTAGCGATGGCACCGGTAAGTCTTTGCAGGCTATAAGGCTAACTAAGCGCTTACAAAGAATGGGCTTTGACCCGTTGGTTACTTTTAATGACGAAACCGGCGTCATGGAACCGGTCCAAGAACCTGGCGGCACACAACATGCTAACGAGATGCGCCGGCGTATTAAGGACAGGTCAATTCCACGTACACCATGGCAAAACGTTGAATGGTTTACCGAGGCCCGTGCGTCAATCTGGAGCGAAGCCATTAACCCGGCACTTGAAGCTGGTCAGCCAGTCATAACCGCCAGAAGTTGGATCTCGACTATGGCCTATCAGGGCTATGGCGAGGGCGTCGACTTAAACAAGATTCGTGACTATACCCGAGAACAGGTCGGTGAGTTATATATGCAGCCTGATTTGGTTTGTATTTTAGCGCTTCAAAGTGAGCACGCCCGGCGTGAGCGGCTAAGAAACCGCGGCACCGATTCTAATATAGATACCTTTGAGTCGATGTCTGATGAATTTCAACAAAACATGCAGAACGGCTATGTACGTTTTGCCAAAGATAGTAACATCCGCCTAACCAGTGCCGATGGCGCACCGATTGATGTTGAACGCCGTATTTGGCGTAAAGCAAGAGGCTTATTTATACCTAGTGACTAGAAGTCAAACGGGTTACCCTATTAATTAATAAATAGCAATTCTTCCATATCTTCCGGATCGGAACTGATGCCGGCATTTTGCGTACGGAGATAGACCGAACCACCAACAATGTAGGCGTTATCAATCGACGTACCGTCTTCAAGCTCTAACGTTTGACCCGTCGCCCCAGGCAACCCCTGGCCAGCCCCAAAGGCAGCATAGCTGCGGCGTTCGATGACATCTAAGATTAAATCGCCATCAATGATAAGATACCCAAGCACCGACTTGCCGACGTAAATACCCCTTTCGTCAACACATCGGTAGAGCTTTTTACCATCCTCACGCTCAACAAATAAGGTTTTATTTGACACATCTTCTTGCGACAATCGGCGTAACGAATCGACATAGTCGGTGACGTGTTCTTCATATCCGGCGTCGTCTAAGGCGGCTGTATCTTTCATATCTTCGATTGCAAACATCTTGGGGAAGGCGCTCAGTAAGTTAATGCGCTGCAAAGATGTAGCCTTGCCAGAACGAATTGCTTCAATTGAGCGGGCGACGCCAATGTCCAAACGTTCGGGGTTCTTTGCGACAGCTCGGATTAAGCGCGCATAGGCGCCCTGGTTTTGCTCACACCTGATACCGTGTTGAGCCTCAATTTCGTCAACTATCGCCGAGTGGGTCGCGTCACTCATCGTAAAACCTTTCTCGACCAAGCGCGATAACGTACCGTGTAGACGCTCGGTCATCCAATAGGTGGCGTGATTGCGATAAGGGATATGGTTAATTTCAACATTATCGGGATCGAGCGGAGTAGGCGAAGTAACATAGCCACCACTGTACGGCGCACGATTAAGATAAATTTTATCTCGAAAAATCGGCCATTCGATACAATCGGATGACTCCTCAGGCGTTTCGGTACTCTTTTGATGCAGGGCAATACCAGCTAAACGTGTAGCTCGTTGGATGTCGGATCGAACGGCCTCTTCATAGTCTCTGGCTTGCTTAGAGATATCGAGTTTGAG
The DNA here is from genome assembly GCA_027451185.1 of Candidatus Saccharimonadota bacterium. GTDB lineage: Bacteria > Patescibacteriota > Saccharimonadia > Saccharimonadales > Saccharimonadaceae > DAIDJW01. The sequence goes on along the minus strand of DAIDJW010000015.1, from coordinate 8,838 downwards.
TTCAGTAAGCCGCTCTTTGCGGCTCAGTTCGGGTACTGCTTCCGCTACCTGCGACAGCGAAGATTCTTCAGATTCAACCATAATTACAACCAAATCATTATAGCATATTTGCATAGGCTAGTCTATACCAGGTACCTCTGTTACTGTATTGCTATAGACACAATAATGTGATATATTTATTTTTACAGCTCACAAGGCTTTGGCTGGCACGCCGCACTCGCGACGGGCAGTGCCGCCATAATGGGTACTGAGCAGACCCGCCGGCAATTCGTACAAGGGATACGATTGCTGCGCAATAACTGCTCTCGGGGAGCTCGCCCCGAGACACACCGCCCGACAGCCGCGGTAGTGTCGAAGGTCGCAGTGTGAGGCCCTTGTCGGCCCCACACTGCGACCGAGCCTTTTTCATTGGTTGACTTTTTTATAACATTCTGTATAATGACCCCTAGACATACCAAAGACAGCGGCTGTGGTTTACCACTTAATTTACCGCCGAGGAAATGTAAAACATACATTCTACTTGTAAGTCTTTGGCAGTGCGAGAACCAAAGACTTTTTGTTTTTATAAACTCACTGCCTGTCGAACGTTAACAATTTGACCTGAAGCAAACAACTAAGGAGAATTTTTATGGCTATTAGTCGCGATAAAAAGAACACTTTGGTTGCTGAATTTAGCGAACTTCTTGCTGGTGCTAAAAGTACTGTTTTCGCCGCTTATAACGGTCTATCGGTCGACGATTTGCAACACTTACGTGCTGCCGCTCGCGCCGAAGGTGTAACTATCAAGGTTATCAAAAACCGCCTGGTGCGGGTTGTGCTAGCCGAGAACGTCACCTACAAAGCCACCGATACTAGCGCCTTAAACGGTCAGTTGCTTTACGCAATTAGCGACAGTGACGAGGTTGCCCCGGCAAAAGTACTTGATACTTTTGCTAAAACCAACCCGGCGCTTGTTATTGCTGGTGCTTTTTCGGGTGACGGTTCAGTTATGACCGCCGACGAAGTTAAGGCTCTAGCTAGCTTGCCAAGCAAATCGCAACTTATTGCGGAAGTTATCGCTCAATTGCTTTCACCAGTTCACGACGTTACCAATGCGCTTTCGGGCAATTTGCACGCGCTGCTGGATGGTGTTTCAGCAAAAGCAACCAATTAATAATTGTATTTAAGAAAGGAATTTCTTGTCATGGCTGATTTGAAAAAACTTGCAGAGACCCTAACCGGTCTAACCGTCCTTGAGGTCAACGACCTTAAGAACATTTTAAAAGATGAATATGGCATTGAGCCTGCTGCTGCCGCTGTGGCCGTAGCTGGTCCTGCCGCCGCTGCCGACGCTCCTGCCGAGGCCGCTAAGAGTGACTACACCATCGTCCTAAAGGAAGCTGGTTCACAAAAAGTTGCTGTCATTAAAGCTGTTAAAGACATCACCGGCCTAGGCCTAGGTGAGGCTAAAGCTATCGTTGACGGCGCTCCGGCGACCGTTAAGGAAAAAGCTCCAAAAGAAGAAGCCGAAGCTGCCAAAAAGACTCTTGAAGAGGCTGGCGCAACTGTCGAACTGCAATAAGTTAACTAATCTTAGGGTCAAATTGTTTAATTCTAAAACCGTCTCACAAAAGTGGGGCGGTTTTAGTTACCTCGACTATTGATAATTTTCACAACATTTTCGGCAAGACCTCTGACTTTTTTGTGGAAAACAACCTTAGAAGTTGACATAAAAATACTTGCCTGATATATATAAGAGTGATACTAGCCCAAAATAGACAGCAAAGGAACTGCGAGAAACCATGTCTGAGCTACCAGAAAAACAAGTGAAGCGTCTCCACGCGCTCATTCAGGAAGCGGAGACGAATTTAGCGGCAGCTAAAGAACTCTTAATTAGCATCATCGGTGATGATGGCACCGTGATTACCCCAAAATCGGGTAGTCACACCGAAGACGTCGGCGGTAAAGTCGTCGAAGGTGTTTTTGACGGCCAAAAGATGGCCGGACCAGACGGCAAGGAATATCCCGTGCCAGCTAACTATGCCAGTAAATCTAAATTAGTTGAAGGCGATATTTTAAAATTGACCATCGGCGAAGATGGCACCTTTATCTATAAACAAATTGGCCCAGTTGAGCGCCGCCAAATCATCGGTACTTTAGTCCAGCACGATGGCGCTTATTACGTTGAGGCCAACGGCCGCGAATACCGAATTTTACTGGCTAGTGTGACTTACTTCCGCATTAACGTCGGCGACCAAGTCACTATCATCGTGCCAGTCGATAACCCAGACGCTGTCTGGGCGGCTGTTGAAGCTGCGCTGTAACAATAGTCTTTAATTCACAACCTTTATGATCTTGGGGGTGGCTATTTGCTTGCAAAAATAAATCATTAGCGTTATGATGTCATCATCACTGAGGTGAAAATAAAAATGTAAAAAACACGGCAGATTTGCCGAGCGTAAGCGGGTATAATCTGGTACATGGGATTAGGGGAGTAATATGACTCAGGCGCTATATCGTAAGTATCGCAGTAAGAGTCTGGATGAGATTGTCGGGCAGAAGCACATCACGTCGCTACTCAAGAAGTCGCTCGAACAGGGCCGTATTGCCCACGCCTACTTACTAACCGGCCCGCGCGGGGTCGGCAAAACGTCGGTGGCGCGTATTCTAGCGCATGCTATTAATGGCCTACCGTATACCGGCGACGGCGAACATTTAGATATTATTGAAATTGATGCCGCCAGTAATAATGGCGTCGAAGACGTGCGCGACCTACGCGAAAAAGCGCGCATTGCGCCAGTTTCGGCCGCCAAAAAAGTCTATATCATCGACGAAGTCCATATGTTAAGTAAGCCGGCCTTTAATGCCTTACTCAAAACGCTCGAAGAGCCGCCCGAACACATTGTTTTTATCTTAGCAACTACCGATGTTGAAAAACTACCAGCTACGATTATTAGCCGTACGCAGCGCTTTAGTTTTCGGGCCATCGGCCGCGAGGACGCTATTAAACACCTACGTAAAATCGCCGACGACGAAAAGATTAAAATTGACGACCCGGCTTTAGCTTTAATTGCCGAACGCGGCGATGGCAGTTTTCGCGATAGCATTAGCTTGCTCGACCAGCTATCAAGTCTAGCCGATACTAGTAAAGCAGGCATTACGGCCGAGTTGATTGAAACAACACTAGGACTGGCACCTCAAAAACTAGTCGAAGAATTGGTGGCGGCGGTTGAGTCGCACGACATCGCGATGATCGCGAAGCTACTACGACAGGCTGGCGATGATGGCATTAGCAGTACAACAATTGCCAATCAGTTAACAAACTACCTAGAACAAATCGTGGCCGAGCGGCCACAGCTGCTGGATTTGTTAGACCGCCTGCTTGATGTTTCGAAAAGTAATCGACCAGAACTAAAGTTGTTAAGCGTTTTAGGCATGGCAGCAGCGCCGAAAACCGCGCCGAAAACCGCCGCACTAGCCACACCAGTTCTAGAAGTATCGGCCTCAGTCGAAGAGCTAGCCCGCCAGGCTACCCGCGAACACCCGGTCGAACGCACCGAAAAAACTAGCCAACCCGCCGAACAGCCGCTGGAGAAACCGGCGATTAAGAAAGCGGCTGGTGAGGCTAAGCCGTTTGACTGGCGAGCTTTGATCGACTATACCCGCAAAGAGTACGTACCCATATACAGCGTTTTAGTGAAATGCAAATACGAAATCGACGGTAAATCTTTTAAACTATACACCGGCAATGCTTTTTATAAGAAAAAATTAGACGATCCAAAATATAGCACCATGCTGTATGCTTCTCTGGAAGCGATTGGCAGTTATGAACTAACTATCCACACGATTCCCACAACCCCGGCACCAAAAGATAGCCAAGCTGCGGCCGTAGCTGCTATTATGGGAGGCGGAGAAGAAGTTTCCATCGAAACTTTGAATTAGAGGATGGCAAATCGGGAAGTTACGGCAGGCAAAATTCCACCACAAAACATCGACGCTGAGATGAGTTTACTCGGCGCGGTATTAATTGACGAAGAAACCTTAGCCGACATTTCTGAGCACGTCACCATCAAAGACTTTTACGACAAACGTCACGCCACGATTTTTGACGGTATGATGCGGCTTTATGAAAAACACAAACCGGTCGACCTGCTGACCTTGACCGATGAATTGAAGCGCAAAGATGAGCTTGACGGTATTGGCGGTTCATCGTATTTAACCGAACTGACTAACTATGTGCCGACATCGGCTCACGCTGAGGCTTATGCTGAAATTGTCGCCCAAAAAGCTGTTCGCCGGCGGCTGATTAAAGCTAGCGCCGAAATTTCGGAACTAGGTTTTAATGAAGATACTAGCACCCAGGAATTACTCGAAAAAGCCGAGTCGGAATTATTTAGCGTCAGCGACCAATCTTTAAAACAAGACTTAGTCAGCTTAGAAAGTATTTTGACTGATAGCTTTGACCGCCTGGAGGAGCTGCATCGTAACAAAGGCAGTTTGCGTGGTATTCGAACCGGCTACCGCGACCTAGACAATATGACCGCTGGCCTGCAGCGATCGGACCTGATCATTTTAGCTGCCCGCCCGGCTATGGGTAAAACAACCCTGGTGACTAACCTGGCCTATAACGTGGCAACTATCGCCAAACAGCCAGTGTTGTTCTTTAGCCTTGAGATGAGCAAGGAGCAGCTGGTCGACCGTATGTTAGCCGATGCTTCGGGTGTTGACGCCTGGAATATTCGCACCGGTAACTTATCTGACGACGACTTCTCGAAGCTATCTGAAGCCATGGGCGAGATGGCCGAAGCCCCAATCTTTATTGACGATACACCAGGCTTAAGTGTTTTAGAGATGCGCACCAAAGCCCGCCGCGCCGCCCATGAGCAGCCCCTGGGCTTGATTATCGTCGACTACCTGCAGCTAATGCAGGGTAGTGGCCGCAGTGACGGTAATCGTGTTCAAGAGGTAAGTGAGATTTCACGAGGTTTAAAGCTAATTGCCCGCGAACTAAACGTACCGGTTATCGCCCTAAGTCAGCTATCGCGTTCGGTTGAATCACGTAGCCCGCAGGTGCCGCAACTGGCCGACTTGCGCGAATCAGGGTCGATCGAGCAAGACGCCGACATCGTGATGTTTATTTACCGCGAGGCCTACTATAATCCGGAAACCGAGCGCGAAAACATTACCGATCTTATTATCGCCAAGCACCGTAACGGCCCGACCGGTAAAGTTGAGCTTTACTTCCACCCAGAACGACTGCGTTTTATGTCGCTCGACCGTAAGCACGATGAGTAATGTGATACAATTTTAAGAGTAGTCATGGCGGTTAATTTTAATAATACGTTTTTATATCGTTGGCGTTATTTACTCGGTTACAGTTTAATCGGTGTATTATTGATCGGTTTGCTGGTGTTCGCTGGTTTATATTTGCCTGGCGGTTTGTCGCACGACGAAATGCAATCAGTTGTTACTAGCAACAATTTGTCGCTCCATTCACCAAGCAGTCTGGCGATTGCCGATATGCCATACCATGCCTTGCAGAAACTTAGTCTGAAGTTATTTGGAGCTCACGATTTTAGCATTAAATTACCGTCCTTATTCCTAGCCCTAGTTTCTGCGGTGGGTTTGGTCTTTTTGCTACGGCGCTGGTTTGCGCGCAACATTGCTGTTTTAACGTCGCTACTAGCCATTACAACCGGCCAATTTTTGTTTATCGCCCAAAGCGGCACACCGAGTATTATGTACGTCTTTTGGCCAATCGCTTTGTTGCTCCTGGGGACGCTGGTGACCCGTGCCACCAAGCATCGTACACTGTGGACGGTTTTGTTTTTTGTTGCCAGTGCCCTCAGCCTGTATACGCCGCTTAGTTTTTATCCTTTTTTGGCCATGATTTTAGCTGTAATCCTGCATCCGCATTTACGTAACGTCATTCGCCACCTGCCAAAGGTCTGGTTGATATCGGCAGGTGTTCTTTCGTTGATTATTATGGCGCCGCTTGTTTTGACAGTCATACTCCACCCAGGTTTTGGGCTAAGTCTACTGGGCATACCAACCGTTATGCCCGATTTTGGCCAAAATCTGCACATGCTCTACCGTCTATATCTGGACTTCTGGCACTCCAGCAGTACCGTTCTAATGACACCGGTATTTGGGCTTGGTTCGACATTGTTAATCTTAGCTGGACTATATCTGTTAGTGCGCACCCGCAGCAGCACTCAAAGCTACCTGATTATCATCTGGGTGGTCTGTTTGATTCCAGTACAGCTTTTGAATCCCGGTTTTACAACCGTTACTTTCGTGCCAGCCGTTTTGCTAATGGCACTTGGTATCGACGAACTAATTAGTTACTGGTACCGTCTATTTCCGCGTAATCCTTATGCCCGAATTGCCGGATTAATACCCCTAACCGTGTTAGTCATAGCCTTGATTAGTTCTGGGTTAGTACGCTATGTCGACGGCTATCACTATAACCCCGAAACTAGCCGTAACTTTTCAAAAGATCTATTGCTATTACCCAAAAGTACCAAACAATTAGTTGTCGCCAGCGACGAACAGCCGTTTTGGCAGGTCGTTGCTAAATACCGCCCAGGGTTAAGTATCGTCGGTCTGCCGTCGGCCAGTGATTTCACCATGACCCGCGCCGCACGCTACACCGTACCGCTCAACGGACCCTATGTTATCCAACGAATCGTGACGAACTCGTTTTCGGCCGACGCCGATCGTTTTTACATCTACAAAACGATAGCGCATTAAGGTATAGTAGTATCAAGGATTAAGAGGGAGACTATTATGGCAGCATTTGATCAGGTTAAGATGCTTAACCAATTGCGTAAAGCGCAAAATGAATTGAAAAAAGAAATTGTTGAAGTTGAATCTGGCGACGGCGCTGTTGTCGTCCAAATTACTGGCGAGTTGAAAGTCAAGAAAATTACCATCAACCCCGAGTCGGTTGATTTAGAGGATATTTCAGAGCTTGAACACTGGCTGGAAATCGCCGTGCGCGACGGCCTGGCTAAAGCTCAGGAAATTGCCGCCGAAAAAATGAAGCCTCTAATGGGTGGTCTTGGCAACTTAGGTTTATAAAACTGTGGCGCATTTGTTACCAGCTGCTCTAGAAAAAGTTATTGATGAGCTCGGCCGCTTGCCGGGTGTTGGCGCGCGCACCGCTGAACGCTACGCCTATTTTTTGTTGCGCGCCGACCAGCATGTTAGCGAGTCGCTAGCCACTTCGCTTGAGCAGCTGCATCAGCAAGTCAAGACCTGTCCGGTAACCTTTGCCTTAATTGACGCCGATGAAGCAGTGTCGCCACTTTATAGCGACCCGGACCGCGATAAAACGACTGTCGCCGTCGTTGAAGAGCCGCTCGACATCGTGGCCCTTGAGCGCACCGGACATTTTAAAGGTACGTATCACGTTCTGGGCGGAGCGATTAGTCCAATTGACGGTATCGGCCCCGAGCAGCTACATATTCCAGAGTTAATCGAACGCTTGGCGCGCGACAACGTTCAAGAAGTTATTATTGCCACCAATGCTAGCGTTGAAGGTGAGTCGACAGCTTTATTTTTGCAAAAAAATATTGTCGATGCTGGCATCGACATTAAATTATCACGTTTAGCCCGCGGCATACCAGTTGGCGTCGACCTGGAATACGCCGACCAAATTACCCTTAGCCACGCCTTAGACGGACGCAGTTTACTCTAACGTGCTACAATATACACAATGTTTGACGAAGCTAAAAATCTAATTAATGACGCTCATAAAATTATTGTAATTCAGGCCGAGAACCCCGACGGCGACAGTTTGGGCAGCTCTTTGGCGCTCGAAGAAATCCTTAGTAACCTTGGCAAGACCGTGATTCTGTATTGTCCGGTCGATATTCCGAAATACTTGCGCTACATTAACGGCTGGGATAGGGTCGTCAGCGACTTTGATCCGTCAGCCGACCTGGCTATTATCGTCGATACCGCCGCCGATGTTTTGCTGTCGAAAGTGCTTGAAACGCCAGGGGCTCGGCACTTTTTGGAGTCGCACCCCGTGCTGGTGATCGACCATCATACCACCGACAGCAACTTGAGTTTTGATCATACAATGCTGAGCGTCGAAGCCGTCGCTAGCAGTGAAGTTATCTATAAGCTGGCAACTGATGCCGGTTGGCAACTCAATAAAGCAGCGGCCGAGCCAATGATGATCGCTATTATGAGCGACAGCCTGGGCTTGACGACACCGAGCGTCACGCCAGAAACTTACCGCGTCGTGGCCGAGTTAGCCGAACAAGGGGCCAGTAACGCCGAGGTTGAGCAGCGCCGCCGCGAATACATGAAAAAATCGCCGGAAATCTTGGCTTATAAAGCCGATCTTATTAAGCGCATTGAGTATTTGCTGGATGGCGCTTTGGCATTGGTGCATATTCCTTGGGACGACATTCAAGAGTATAGCGATCAGTACAACCCCAGTGTGCTGGTGCTCGACGAAATGCGCCTAGTTGAAGGTGTGCAGTTAGCCGTGGCCATCAAGACCTACCCGGACGGTAAATTAACCGGCAAATTGCGCTCTAACGTGCCAATCGCCGAACAAGTGGCCGGGTTCTTTGGCGGTGGCGGCCATACTTACGCGGCCGGCTTTCGAGTTTACGAAGATTATGACAAAATAGTGTCAGAATTAGTAACCGCTACCGACAAGGCATTAAAAGAATATGGCGCTCAGATTTCGTAACCAACTAACCAAACGTGTCGACGAGTTTGTATCGCAGACGCCGAATTTAGTTAAGATGTACACCTGCGGGCCGACAGTTTACGACTACCCGCATGTTGGTAACTGGTCGGGCTATATTTATTGGGATATTTTGGTGCGCGTTTTGC
>DAIDJW010000014.1 GCA_027451185.1 Candidatus Saccharimonadota bacterium | reverse complement strand
GGCGATAAATCTTCCGAAGCGCCATAAGCGCAAGTTGCTGATCCGAAGCACGTATTAAACTTTCGGCTTCAAGGAACTTTTTCTTTAACTCGTCCGGCAAATCGTCGGGCACCGTTTCATCAACCGCCTGCACCGCTATCGCTAGGCGCGCCAACCAAGCGTCTGGTTGATTGTCCGATATAGTTGTGGCTGTGACGATTGCTTCGGTCAGGCGGCTTGAAAACTGACGATCGCGAGCTGTTGGGCTGGAAAATACCGGATGTAGCCAGGATCTCAATTCTAGATGCGCTAAATAAGAGCTACCCATTTTACTAGGGTCAAGCATGTCGCCTTCGCCACTAGCCTCTGAATTACCCGGTAAGTACGTCACGTCACGATGATCGTTGTCGGTCACTCTATAAGTATAAGCTCTTTATTAACCTGTGTCACAGTTCTTAAATCTTATGCAGTAGGCGTCGCCCAACCAATTTATGTAGTTCACTAACAACCACCGGTACTACGAAGGCAATGGCGCCGGTTACAAGCAGGTCAAGATAATTGACGTAGGCGATATGCAGAACCGTCTGTAGCGGACCGAACATCGCGAGAACCTGAATCGCCACTGCAATACTCATACCAACCATAAATCCACCGCTCCAAATCCGTATCCGCTTAAACAGTGATTCGTAGGTACTGCGAGCGCACAGGGCACTAGACCATTGAATAACAACCAGGGCTGAAAAAGCAATCGTATTAGCGTAGGTTATGCCGTTATGTTTATAAAATATAAGATAGAGCGCTAAAACCGTGGCCGCCATCGTCACGGCCATTAAGATAATTCTAGTAACAATAAACCGGCTCAATACTGGCGCGCTCGGTGAACGTGGTGGGCGTAACATATTAGTCTTCTCGCCCGGCTCTAAGCCTAGCGGAATCACTAAAGCCGAGTCGGTCACTAGGTTGATCCATAGAATTTGAATCGGCAGCAGCGGCGCCGGCATACCCATAACGAGAGCACCGAGTGTCGTCAAAACCTCGCCAATATTGGTCGAGAACAGATAAACGATCATTCGCCGAATGTTAGCGAATATCGTGCGCCCCTCGCTGACCGCTTCGACGATATGGCGAAAATCATCATCAAGCAGCACAATATCGCCAGCGTCTTTGGCCATCTGCGAACCACTACCCATCGCAAACCCAACGTGGGCGCTCGACAGCGCCGGCACGTCGTTGACACCGTCGCCGGTCATGGCAATCACACCCGACTGTTTCATGATCATTAGAATACGGTACTTATCTTCGGGAATGACGCGCGAAAAGACGCGGGTTGTCTGTACAACCAATACTAGTTCCTCGTCGCTCATGGTTGCCATTTTACGAGCGTCAAACACCTGGTCGCGGCGCTCGACAATCCCCAGCTCCCGGCCAATATGAAACGCTGTCTCAAAATGGTCGCCCGTAATCATCTTGACGGCTACACCGGCTTTATCGGCGACCTGTATGGCTCGCTTAGCCTCGGGGCGCAACTCGTCGGCAATCGCCAAAAAGCCGGCAAAATCAAACTTATTCGATTTAGGTATGTCGTCCAAACTATCAATCCGCTGCGCTAAATCAGTCTGAGCCAAGGCAATCACTCGATAGCCCTGCTTTGTAAAGTAATCGAGGGCATTTTCGGCCGCCTCACGTTCACGCACACTTAAGCCGCTATGTTTCAAGATCGGTTCAGGGGCGCCTTTTATAACCAGCAGTAGCTTACCGTCTTGCCGCCACAGATTGCCACTCGACGACGTAGTCTGATTAAATGGGAAACTAGCTATTAAATCATCTAGCCCAACCGGAACGCCTCCGACATAATCGTCGATGGCAATATCAAGCGGATCGTGGCTCTTGCTGCTGCCCTTATTAACAGCCCGAGCTGCTAGCCTCAGTAAATTATGACTGCCGCCAACTGGTCGCCAAATTTCTTGAACCGACAGTCGATTACGCGTTAGTGTCCCAGTCTTGTCCGTGGCGATGGCCGTTACTACACCCACCGTCTCAATAGCCTTCGTGTTGCGTACCAGCGCTTTTTTGCGAGCCATGCGCCGCATACCAAGCACTAAAACGACCGAAATAGCCACCGGTAGATCTTCCGGTACTGCCGAGACGCCAATGGCGATGACGAAACGCAAGCTCTCAGCCAGCGCCATACCCTCGCGTAGAGCCAAAACAAAAGCGACAATCACAATACCGGCAATGACGCCGATAGATTTATTGACTAAACTATCAATCTTTTTTTGGATTGGGCTAACGACCTCTTGTTTCTTTGATAGTACGGCCAATTTGCCGAACTCCGTTTCGTTGCCAATCGTCGTCACGACGGCCTGAACCTCGCCAGATACCATAAATGAACCTTGGAACAGCATCGGACTCTGCTCGTAGACCTCTTTGTGGCCCGAGACCTCAGCAATCTGCTTATCAATCGGCACTGATTCGCCGGTCAACATCGATTCGTCAACTCGAATATTACTACCACTGATAATACGCGCGTCGGCCGGTACCCGCTCGCCCTCAGACAGGCTAATAATGTCGCCTGGTACCAACTGGATACTGTCGACGCTCATAACGCGGTCATCGCGCCTCACGTCCACCATCTGGATAATATGTTTTTGCAAAGACCTAAGAACACGTTCGGTTGAAATACGCTGCACGTAATAAATGGTGGCGTTAACGGCCATAATAACTAAAATTAAGATTCCATCAAGTGTTTCGTTACGCCAAAAGCTGATAATTGCAGCCACAAATAAAACCGCCATAAAGATACTCTTAAATGGCTGGCTAACCTTACTCCACCACGACTCATCTTGAATACGTACTGTATTAGGACCATAAAGACGCTGTCGCTCATCAACTTCGCTTGGTGGCAAACCAGCTTCGGTAGCGTTCAGCTCTCTTAAGACGGCCTGAGGTGTTTGATTATAGTAAAGCACTAGCTTTATTGTAACAAAAGCCGGCGCGTTGGTTGAAGTTTAGATTATTTTTCGCTCAGGTGATGCTGAGTGGCTGAATGCTCAATCTTTGATGGGTGGCTAAAATAACCGCGAATTTCATACAGTAAATAGGCCTCAACAGCCAAAAAGATTCCACCAGCAACGAGCGTCTGTAACACACTCCAGGCGCTACCGGCCGTCAGAGCGCTAATCACCGTCCAAACAGTGTTAATTAGAAGTAGTAAAAATAGCAGCACCCAACCCTTTTTTACCAACCGATGTAATGGTTGGTAAGCAACAATTAGAATAATTGCCGTAATCGCTATAAAAGCCAGCGATACTATCGTCTGAATCACCCACCAGGTTCCGTGCGAGCCAAAAAACACGCTAAATGATATCAGCGGTAGAGTAGCGATTAGTCCGAGGGCCACCAAAAAAGCCACAATCGCGCTAATTGTGCCGCCAATTAAGGCTATCCACCAAATGTTACTGGCAATCCAAGATTGGGCGCCGATTGGCAAGTGCGGTACTTGTCTAAGCCAGCCGGCAACCTTTACTTCTAGCTCTCTAAGTGTCATGATTTCTCCTTTTTGGTTCGGAACGGCCACAGGCCCCAAGCTGCCCATATCGCTAGCAGTTCTAGCGCGACCACCAGAAAAACCACCGTCAGGCTTGGTGGCACGACAACCTTTGAACCCAAGATACCACTGTTACGGACAGCGTTAGTCGATGCGATAACCGATATCAAGCTGTACAGCCAAATAGCCGGAGCTAGCAAGCCCAGGCCCATACTAAAGACGCGAAAAGCTGGACTTAGGCGCATACCAAGCAAAAAAGGTACCGCCAGTACTTCAGCAGTCACGACAATACCGGCCAAGGCAACGGCCAGCACCTGGCCGCCCGGCAGCCAAAAACCATAGAAGATGTTAATTAACTCAGGAAAATTAAACATTTGCAGCAAGACCATGACCGCTAAAATAGCCGCATAAATCTTCGCCACCAACCCGGCATCGCGCGTGCGAGGAGCTGGAGCTTTGGTAGGTTTGGGAAATCCGCTCATATGTAAAAGTATAGGTAACATCCGGTGGTTATGCAAGTTGATGTCATTTTTACCATTTTGCTTGCGCTTTTTCAGCAATTCGTTTACAGTACATACAAGCGAAAGTTACAAAAACAAACATAACCCAAAAATGTGTGACTGCTCGCTCTACGACATCCACCACAACATGAAAACGCTCTAGCACCAAGGGCGTTTTCTTTTTTAAGTATTTATCTAGTCGGCTTTATGGGAATTGTCCTGACGCCACTTAGCGATGGCAGCGTGATTACCACTTAAGAGAACTTCTGGCACCTTTAGACCGCGAAACTCTTCTGGGCGAGTGTATTGCGGAAACTCCAGCGTTTCACCGTCGGCAAAACTTTCGATTTCAGCGCTCATCTCGCCACCCAAGACACCAGGTAGTAGGCGCACGATACTATCAATAATTGTCATAGCCGGTAGTTCACCACCCGTTAGAACGTAGTCGCCAACGCTCACCTGCTCATCGACTAGCGTTACAATCCGCTCGTCGTAGCCTTCGTAGCGGCCACAGACAAAGATATAGCCATTTTCGGCATCAGCCCACTGTTTGGCGGTTGCTTGTAGCCAGCGCCGCCCTCGCGGCGTCATGAGTACAACTTTAGCCGTCGAATCATAAGCCTTAGCCTGCTCAATGGCCGCAAACAAAGGCTCGGCTTTAAGTAGCATGCCATCGCCACCACCGTATGGAGTATCGTCAACTTGCTTGCGTGGACCCAAACCAAAATCACGTAGCTGAATAATTTTGAACTCTACCGCCCGCTCTTGCTGCGCCTTCCACATCATAGAACTGTTCAAAACACCGGTCAGCATTTCAGGAAATAAGCTAATTATTTGGATCTTTTTCATCTGTTATAGTGTAGCATAAAAACAAAAATCCGCCCCATTAGGAACCGGGACGGTCTTTTTGATCACATAGGCTCTCAACAAATGTGGTGATTCGTTGCTCGCAGTAGAGCTGTTCCTCGCAGTTCAAGTGATTTTTTGAACTGTTTGTATTATATATCTAAGTCGTCGAGCTCCGCAAGCTCCTCGCGGGTCTTTTTTGAATAATCACTAGCTTTATCCACAGACTCATCGGCAGAGTTATTCACAGTCTGGTCGTCGACATCATCTGATGATGTAGTATAGCTAGATGCTTGGTCGTCGTTGTTAACAATCTTTAGGTTATAACGGGCGTCGTTTTTGGTGCCCAGAGCGCGCAATAGAGTACGCAGGCTTTGAGCGGTCACGCCGCGCTTGCCAATTACTCGACCAAGATCCTCCGGATTGACAGTTAAAGTTAGTAAAACGCCCTTTTCGTCGATAGTTCGTTCGACAACGACATCGTCTGGGTGTCCCACCACTGATTTGACGATATATTCTACGAATTGTTGGTCAATTGTTGACATGTTACCCTCCACGTCACGGTCATTAGTTCGTAATTCAATTGTAACAGAAAAACGCCTGGCAATGCCAAGCGTTTTTATAAAATAGCGTAATCGTTATTCGGCTGGAGTGGTTTCGACTTCAGTCTTTTCAGCGGCCACTTCTTCGGCGGTCTCTTCAGCAGCTACTGGTTCTTCAACCGGAGCTTCTTCTTTTGGCTGATTCTTGCGCAACTTTTCAGGGTTGCGAATGCCTTTTTGCTTGTCAGCCGAAGCTTGTTTGACCCAGTTAGGCAACTTGACACCGGCGTCTTTTAGGAGTTTAACGACACGAGGTGTTGGTTGAGCACCATTGTCTAGGTATTTTTGGGCTAGTTCAACTTGAATCTTAGCCTCTTTGGTGTGTGGGTTGTAGCTGCCGACATAAGCGACAACACGACCGCTTGATGGGTGGCGCTGAGCCTCTTGAACGGCGACACGGTAAGTTGGGTAACCACTGCGGCCAAGGCGTTGCAAACGAATTGCGAGCATGCTTTTTCTTTATTCCTTACTTAAAACGATTAAACTACTTTTATTCTCAAACGATTTTACAGTAGTTTACCCTTTAAGTCAACCCTGGGTAGGCGGTGTCGGTGGTAATTGGTTGTCAGGTGTGACTGGCGGCTGCACTGGCATAACCGGCACGGCACCAGCTGGGGCTTGATTGTCCCACGTATCATGGTTAAAGGCTAAGATAATTAACCAGATTGGCGACAAGAAGAAATATAGTACCGTATAACCGGTGCCGTGGCCTAGGTGTCTACCGATGTTGCCGGCTGCCAAAATGCTAATAATTAAAGCAGCTATATTAACTCCTGGAATCAAACCTAGTAATGATAGTGCTCCGTGTTGGTCGCCAATCTCAAAAAAACGCCAGTTATTTAGAAAAGGCACCCAAGCCTCCCAGGCTGGTCGACCGGCCTTTTTAAATAGTCGGCCCAAAACCCATGATCCAACCACATAGCCAATGAGCATGAGAAACATCCATACTAAAACAACAAGTCCATTATCGGCCGCGCTGCCGCTGGTTGTACTGCCATACGTGTAGCTACTGTCCATTTTTTATTTTTCCTTTGTTTATGGTTTATGCCTCAACTATACCACAGCTTAGGCTTGTTTTTCATAGGCATCAAGCGCCTGCTTGGCGGCTTCTTGCTGAGCCGCCTGCTTACTTGGCCCAACGCCCTTGCCCATTAGCTTGTCTGCGGCGTAGACACCGAGCGTAAAGACTTTGTCATGGTCTGGCCCAACGGCA
This sequence comes from Candidatus Saccharimonadota bacterium, assembly GCA_027451185.1. Classification (GTDB taxonomy): domain Bacteria; phylum Patescibacteriota; class Saccharimonadia; order Saccharimonadales; family Saccharimonadaceae; genus DAIDJW01. The sequence continues at coordinate 5,233 of DAIDJW010000014.1, read as the reverse complement.
CTTAAAACAACGTAACGCGGCGTAACACCATCGATTTTTTGCATAACTTCTTGCAGGTGCGACTTAGGGTCGCGCCAACTGCCTTCGGTTAAAATATCATCAAGCTTAGTAATAATGTGCTTGTGAATGAAGTTAGAGGCGTCGTTATAGCCACGCTCTAGATAAATCGAGCCGATTACCGCCTCGAAGGCATTGGCCAAGATTTGCAATCGCGCTCGGTCACTACCCTGTTTTTCGCCGCGGCTCATGCGCACCAAAGGCTCGTAGCCAAGTAGTTGCCCGGCCGCGCCAATGCTTTCAGTGCGCACTAACGCCGCTCGCCAGCTCGTTAAAATCCCCTCTGGTTCGTCGTAGTGCTTAAATAAATAGTCGGTTACCACTAATTCCAAAACAGCATCGCCCAAAAACTCTAATCGCTCGTTATGCTCTGAAACACTCTTTTTATGCTCGTTAACATAGCTGCGATGCGTTAGGGCGGTAATTAGTAGGCTGATGTCTTTGTATTCAAAACCAAGCTTTGAGCGCGCAAAATCTTGATAAGGCGCCGTTGGTATACCGTTCATTTACAGTTTCTCCTGTCTGATTCGTTTCATCGCAAGGAGCATCAGTTTCCCGATGTCTTCGTACTCGATCGCCTCGAGCGCATCGTGAAACGGAAACCACTTGATTCCATTCATCCAATCTTCTTTTTGCACGGCGTTGGTATCGCCTAGAGCGCGCACCAAGTAAATTTGCGTCGTCATTAGAACCAATTTATCGATCCGGCGATAGCGAAAATGAATTTTGCCAAGCCAGCCAAGCACCTCAACGTCTTTCAAACCGGCCTCTTCGCCAATCTCACGTTTAGCAGTTTGCTGAGCGGTCTCACCTTCTTCGATGTGACCCTTCGGAATTGTCCAGCGATCTTTTGAGTCCTGAATTAGCAGAATTTCAATTCCACCGCCATCTTTAGCGTGACGAAAAATAATTCCACCAGCCGTCGGCTCGCGAACTATCTCCTGAATTGATGGTTTTTTACGATTAAAATACTTCTTGAATTTATCAAACTGCGGCGCCTGCATTTTCGGTCTTGTCCGATCCCTCAACAAGCGTACGGAAAGCCGTTCCCAGCACTCCGTTAACAAACTTGCTTGAGTTGTCCGAACCAAACGCCTTGGCAAGTTCCACTGCCTCATTAATCGCTACCTTAGGCGGCACGATTTCAGACTGATGCAACAATTCATAGACACCAATTCTTAAGATATTGCGGTCAATTCGGGCAATTTGCTCAATCGGCCAATCGGGCGCAATCGGCTGAATGGTTTTATCCAGCTCGTCTTGTGTCTTTAAAACACCTTGAGTAAGGTCAGTAACGAATTTGGTGTCGTCAATGGCGGCCTCGTATCGTTCCAGATTACGGGCGATTATTTCGTCAATATCAGCAGTCTCATCGCCAGACTGGGTACGGAATTCATACTCGTACAAGCTCTGCAATGCAACGATGCGACCGAGGTGCCTATTAGATGCCATGGGCGTTTGTTCTCTTTAAAATTTAAATTACGAGTTATTTAGCTTTTACTTTTTTGCCAGTTTCGCGGCGTGTAGTAAAGGCCTTGACCGGTGAAGTTGCGTTCACGCGGCGCGCCAAATCTAGGCGCAAATGGCTGCGGCGAAGACCCGTTTTGCGCGGGCTACTCTGCTTCTTTGGTTCTGCCATAAAAAATGTACTCCTTTTTTAGGTATTTAGACTTAGGTTGATTATACAATAACCGGACTTCCGGCTCAAGGGGTATCGAGCTTGCGCTAATTCAAACCGTTGACATTATAAACATAGGTGTCACAATAAAGGCATATGACAGAAAAACAAACACCCAGTAATCGAGATGACTTTGCAAATGAAGCGTTTAGGCGCGCTAAAGCCCGATTCGGCATCGAAGGAGTTTCCGACGACAGAGGCCACATATCCGTCGGCAAGGTTGTGACCGCTGCTGCTGGATTAGCAGTTGTTGTTGGCGGCGTAGCCGGCTTAAATAAAGTAATCGATAGTCAAAATAACGCCCCGCAACCGATGGACAATGGAGTTGCTCTAGCAAAAGTTCACATGCCGTCCGTCAACGAGCTCACCCTCGAAAAGGATGCCAATGTTAGAAATAAGCCATTCGCACCCCTTGACCCAGGCGACACTGGTAACACAGTCGGAACTTACAGCGGCCAAGAGGTCACCATCGTAACACCCGGTGGTGTCGATGCTTATGTCAACCAAGACGGCACTTGGTATGGTGTTCCCGTTAAAGACCTACCAGAGTCTGTCCGCGCCGAACTTGACACCAAGAAACTCAGCCAAGACAAAGACCAAGAAGTCTGGGTTAGCCAACAAAAAGCCTCGCCCGTCACAACCGTTATTGGTGATGTCGCCACCCCATCCGATAACCCATCAGACCCAACTAACCTAGCCGGTCTTAATCACTAAACAACGATACTTACCAGCCGACCGGTCACGTAAATGACCTTCTTCGGCTCGGCGTCTGCCACAAACTTGGCGACGTTTTCCTGCGTTAATGCAGTTTGTTTGACCTCATCTTCGCCGGCATCGGCTGAAACTTCAATTTCGGCGCGAACTTTACCGTTAACTTGCACGGCAATCTTCATCGTCGATTCAACGATTAGCGCATCATCCCAGGTTGGCCAGGTGGCGTGCTGAATTAAGTCTTCGTGGCCCAATTCTTGCCATAATTCGGCGGTCATGTGCGGCGCAAATGGTTCGGTCATCTGAACCAAAGCTTCAATCGCCTGACGCCAAGTCTCACGCGAAAAGCCGTCGACTTTGTATTTGTATAGGTCATTGACGTATTCCATTAAAGCCGCGATTGCGGTGTTAAAGCTCAAACGACGCAAATCATCAGTAACCTTGCGAACAGTTTTGTGCTGCGAACGGCGCACGGCATCGTCGTTTTTAGTCACGTCGTCACCTTTGTAGTCCAAGAATTGCTGGCTCAAAACCCAAACCCGGTTTAAGAATCGGTATACACCGGCAATACTGCGCGAGTTCCAGCTAGCGTCAAGCTCGTACGGACCCATAAATAACAAGTAAGTCCGCAAGGCATCGGCGCCATAACCCTGGTCAATAACATCCAGCGGATCGACCACGTTACCCTTACTCTTGCTCATCTTGGTGCCATCTTCGGCGTTAATGTAACCGTGGTAAACCAACTTGTGAATCGGTTCTTTAAAGTTCACTAGGCCCATGTCATAAAAAACGTGCGTCCAAAAACGAACGTATAATAAGTGCGCCACGGCGTGGTCACCACCAACGTAAAAGTCGAGCGGATTCCAATAGTTAACGGTCTCTGGGTCCCAAGCTCGCTCGGCATTACGTGGGTCAGCATAGCGCAACAAATACCAGCTTGAACAAGCATAACCGTCCATGGTGTCGGTTTCGCGCTTGGCCGGTTTACCGCAAGTTGGACAAGTCGTATTAACCCAGTCCTCGGCCCGAGCTAGGGCCGATTTACCGTCGCCCTTCGGTGCGTAATCTTCAATCTCTGGCAAAATTACTGGCAATTGATCTTCGGGCACCGCCACAGCACCGTGTTCATCACAGTGAATAATTGGGATTGGCGCACCCCAATAACGCTGACGGCTGATCAACCAGTCGCGCATTTTGTAGGTAGTTTTACCTTGGCCTAAATTATTTTCTTCCAGCCATGCAACGATTTTTTCACGGGCGTCCGAGCTTGGCAGACCGTTATAGTCACCAGAATTAATCAAAACACCTTCGTCGTGATAAACCTGCTCGTCGCTATTGCCGTCGATAACTTTAATGATCGACAGGCTGTATTTTTCGGCAAAGGCAAAATCGCGTTCGTCATGCGCCGGTACGCCCATAACGGCGCCGGTGCCATAGCCGCCCAGGACATAATCAGCTACCCAGACCGGCACCTTTTCACCAGAAACTGGGTTAATCGCATAGCTACCAGTAAAGACACCGGTTTTTTCTTTAGTGTCATTCGTACGATCAATCTCAGATTTCTTAACAGCTTCGGCAATGTAATTTTCGGTTGCTTCTTTAAAATCCCCTACAGCTAATTGACGAGCTAGTGGATGTTCTGGAGCTAAAACGATAAACGATGCCCCAAAAATCGTATCCGGCCTAGTCGAAAATACAGTTATGTTCGCTGGTGTCGCTATGCCGTTTTCAGAAACATCTGCAGCCCAAGTCTCGACGGGCGCCGGGGCCCCGTTCGAGGCCTGGCGCGAAGCCGTTTCTGAAAATGGCATAGCGACAACTGCGAACATAATCTCGGCACCTTCAGATTTTCCGATCCAATTCGTCTGCGCCGTCTTAATCTTGGCTGGCCAATCTAAGTCGTCCAGTTCTTCCAGCAGCGAATCAGCATAGTCGGTAATCTTAAAGAACCACTGCTTCATCGACTTCTTTTCGACAATCGAACCACAGCGCCAACAGCGACCGCCCTCAACCTGTTCGTTAGCTAGAACGGTTTTATCAACCGGACACCACCACTGCAAACTTTCCTTTTGGTAGGCCAGGCCGCGCTCAAATAATTTCGTAAAAATCCACTGCGTCCAGCGGTAGTATTCAGGGCTAGAAGTGTTAATTTCGCGTTCCCAGTCAATACTGACGCCCATGCGCTTAAATTGGCGTTTGAAATTAGCAATATTTTCGGCGGTAACCTTAGCTGGCGCGGTACCGGTTTTAATAGCGTAGTTTTCGGCCGGCAGACCAAAAGTATCCCAGCCCATTGGATTCATGACGTTGTAGCCATGCTGACGGTGGAAACGGGCTATGGCATCGACAATTGAATAACTAAAGGCGTGGCCGGTGTGCATGCCGGCGCCCGACGGGTACGGAAACATGCCCGAAACATAGAGTTTTTCTTTATGCGGGTCAATTTCGACGTGGTTAGCCTTTTGTTCTTCCCAAATTTGTTGCCACTTGGGTTCAATTTCCGACGGATTGTAGCGCTTCATACCGTCCTATTCTAACAGATTAAACCGGCTATATCTAGACACCAAAAGACGTATAAGCACCAGCCGACGAATCAACGTATGATCCCATTAAAATATTTTCGATATCGTTCACTAGCGACTCATACGACGTATCGGCCGTCGGCTTCGTAGTTTTGACACTTGAATCGTACTTGAAATCGGCGGTTAACGACCACTTTTGATCGTTTTTAGCGTACGACATCGACACTTGCTTTAATTGATGCGTAAAACGACTAACATAGACCTC
>DAIDJW010000013.1 GCA_027451185.1 Candidatus Saccharimonadota bacterium | reverse complement strand
AGTCCGTATTTTGTTGAAGGCGATGAGCCTGAACGCATGCACCAATTGATGGCTTCGAAATTAGACGAAGCGGTTGAAGAAATCAAGCGTATTCAAAGTAACGCACGCGATAATGATGACGCTACCCGCCCGCGCTGGCCAATGATTATTTTGAAGTCGCCAAAGGGCTGGACTGGTCCAAAGTTTGTTGACGGCCTAGCGGTCGAAGATAACTTTCGGGCGCACCAAGTGCCAATTTTGGTCGACGACGACCACCCCGACAACGTTAAATTAATTGAAGAGTGGCTGCGCAGCTATAAGCCGGAAGAGTTGTTTGATGATGATGGTCACCTACGACCAGAGCTGGCCGAGCTGGCGCCAGTTGGCAAGATGCGCATGGGTGCCAACGAAAATGCCAACGGCGGTGAGATGCTGCGCGAGCTTGAATTACCGGACTTTCGCGATTACGCTGTTGAGCCGTGCCGCGGCGCCGGCTCGACGGTCGGCAATATGCATGCCCTTGGTCCATACCTACGTGACGTAATCAAACTCAATCTTGATCATCACAACTTTCGTATTTTTGGGCCAGATGAAGCGGTATCCAACCGGATTGAGCAAATCTTTGAAGGCACTAGTCGTCAATGGGACGCTCGCACGCGGCCAAACGATGAATTCTTAGCGCCGAGTGGCGCCGTCATGGATTCGATGCTGTCTGAACACATGGCCGAAGGCTGGCTTGAGGGCTATCTTCTAACTGGTCGCCACGGAGTTTTCCATAGTTACGAGGCCTTTATTCGAGTTGTCGACTCGATGGTCAATCAGCACGCCAAGTGGATCAAGATGTCGCGCGAGCTTAGCTGGCGTCGCCAGATTCCATCGCTAAATTATTTGCTGACATCGCACGTCTGGCGTCAAGACCACAACGGCTTCACTCATCAAGATCCGGGTTTTATTGACCACCTGGTCAACAAAAAAGCTGATACCGTTCGGATTTACCTACCTCCAGACGCCAATACGTTGCTGTCGGTTATGGACCACTGCTTAAAGAGTCGCAACTACATCAACCTGACCGTTACCGGCAAGCACGATGCCCCTCAATGGCTAACCATGGAAGATGCTATTACCCACTGCACCAAAGGTATCGGCGAATGGACTTGGGCTAGTAACTGTGGTGACGCCGAGCCGGATGTTGTAATGGCCTGTGCTGGCGATATTCCGACACTTGAAACCATGGCCGCCGTGTCGATTTTGCGCGAACACTTGCCCGATTTGAAGGTTCGCGTCGTCAACGTGGTTGACCTGATGCGCCTGCAAGATCCGACCGAGCACCCGCACGGCCTGGCCGACATGGAGTTCGATGAACTATTCACGCGCGACAAAGAGGTCATCTTTGCCTACCACGGTTACCCGTCGCTGATTCACCGCTTGACCTATCGCCGCGCCAACCGCAACATTCACGTCCGCGGCTACAAAGAGGAAGGCACAATTACAACTGCCTTCGACATGACGGTACGTAACGACATGGACCGCTTCCACCTAGTTATGGACGTCATTAACCGTTGCGGCCTAGGTGATGAAGCCGCTCAACAACTAAAGACTCTCATGGAAGAAAAGTTGATTGAGCACAAAAACTACATCATCGAAAATGGCATCGACATGCCTGAAGTGCTGAACTGGACCTGGAAAGACTAACTAAGTATAAGAAAGATAGGGACTACGATGGACGCCGAGGCTGAAGCAAAACGAATAGTCGCCAGTTTAACGCTTGAAGAAAAAGCCTCGCTACTATCTGGTAAAGATACGTGGTCGACCCGTGCTATTGGCGAAATACCATCAATCTTTATGACCGATGGTCCGCACGGACTGCGTAAGGCGTTAACTGGTATTAATGGCTTGCCGGCAACCTGCTTTCCAACGGCTAGTGCGCTAGCTTCAACCTGGAACCCTGATTTGGTGCAACAGGTCGGCGCCGCGATTGGCCTTGAGGCCCAGGCCGCCGACGTTCAAGTGGTGCTTGGCCCAGGTGTTAATATGAAACGTTCACCGCTTGGTGGGCGTAATTTTGAATACTTTTCGGAAGATCCAGTGCTGGCCGGTGAGATGGCGGTGGCGCATATCAATGGCTTGCAGAGCCAGGGTGTGGGCGCCAGTTTAAAGCATTTCGCAGCCAATAACCAAGAGTTCGAGCGCTTTCAGAATAATTCGGTGGTTGACGAGCGCACTCTTAATGAAATCTACCTCAAGGCCTTTGAAATGGCGGTGAGGCACGCTAAACCGTGGTCGGTAATGGCCTCTTATAACTTGGTCAACGGCGTCCATTCATCAGAGAGTGAGTGGTTGCTGCAGACCACCCTGCGCGACAAATGGGGCTATCAGGGCATTGTTATATCCGATTGGGGCGCCGCCGCGATTGGCCGAGTGCAAGGCGTTAAGGCCGGCCTACAGCTGGAAATGCCTGGCGGGAGCAGCGAAAATACGAAACTGATTGTCCAGGCTGTGCTTGACGGCAAACTAAAAGAGACAGTCCTTAATACCCGTTTACGTCAGTTAGTCGCTAGTATTTTGAAGGTTAACGCGACGAAGCAGCCGAAGATAGCGTTTGATGTCGATAGTCACCATACCCTCGCCCGTCAGGCCGCTCAAGAGGCGGTTGTGCTGCTGAAAAACGAGTCGCATATTTTGCCGTTAAAACCGGGTCGTGTCGATAAAATCGCCGTGATTGGCCAACTAGCCAAAGAGCCGCGCTTTGAGGGCGGCGGCAGCTCACAGATTACCCCGACCAAAGTTGATAACTTGTATGGCCAGCTGGCGAAAATATTAGGCGATAAAACGGAACTAAGCTTTGCTAAGGGCTATGCTATCAAGGATGGCTCAGCTACACCAAAACTACTTCAAGACGCCCTAGAAGCCGCTAAAAACGCTGACGTGGTCATTGTGGCGGTTGGTTTGCCGGCTAGTTTTGAGATCGAGGGTATCGACCGGCCGCAACTTGGCTTGCCGTCAGGTCATGACGAGCTGGTTGAAGCAATTGCGAAAGTTAACCCAAGAACAATCGTTGTCTTGACCAACGGTTCGGCCGTAACGATGCCATGGCTAAGCGCGGTGCCGGCAGTGCTAGAGGGTTGGCTGTCTGGTCAGGCTGGCGCCGGCGCCATCGCTGATGTTCTAACGGGAGTTGTTAATCCATCGGGCAAGCTTTCCGAGACTTTTCCGCACCGCATCCAAGACACACCGGCCTACCCTGACTTCCCCAATCGTACGGGTAACGCCCGCTACGGTGAAGGTATTTTTATTGGCTATCGTTGGTACGACGAACGCGATATCAAGCCGCTGTTTGAGTTTGGCTACGGTTTGAGTTATACCAATTTCAAATTCTCTGATCTAAAACTATCACACGATGAAATATTCGACGACGGTACCCTGACGGTTGAAGTTGACGTAAAAAATACTGGCGATGTAGCCGGTAAAGAGGTGGTGCAGCTATATATCGGTATCCAGGACCACGGCGAAGTTCACCCGCCTCGCGAATTAAAGAAATTCCAAAAGATTTACCTGCGGCCAAGCGAAGAGCGGGCCGTTAGCTTCACCTTGAAGGCCAGCGACTTAGCCTATTTCAGCGATTTCAAGCGTGATTGGCGCGTGCCGACTGGTGAAATAACAGTTTACGTTGGCAGCTCGTCGCGCAGCCTGCCACTGCACCGTACGGTGACGGTTAAGCCACGCCGTCAAGAGATGCCCGAATTATTACCGTCCTCACCGTTGAAAGATTTCGCCAAACATCCGCGCGGCAAACACTTCTTTGATTTATTGGGCGTTCAGCTGGCCAAATCGTTTGGCGGTGCTGACGGCAAACAGACCAAAAAGGAAGCCGATGCTATGGCTATGAACATGATTGGTGACCTGCCGCTAAACCGTCTGCCGGGATTGTCTGGCGGCATAATGTCGCATGATTTTGTCGATGCCGTCATGGGCTATGTTAAATATGAAAAGGGTTTTCACCCAATCGAATCATTTCGCTATTACAAAGAGCTTGTTAAATTGTTACTGCGCGCCCTTAGGTCACTTCGCTAGTGCCTAGGACGGCTTCAGGTAACCCTTACGGTGCTATACTTATTGCATGGCTTTTGGTGAGAAATTAGTTTATGAGGTGACTAGTCCGTTGGCGCACTATCGGATTATCGACGGACGCTATAGCGGTCGCCCGGCGCGGATTTTGTTTGGTGAACATGCCTCGCCCCAATCTGGTTTGGCACTTGATGACGATGATGAGCTGTTATTTAACTATAATCAGCGTTTTCTCGAGATTGCCCTGAGTATTCAGCCACGTACGGCCCTGGTGATTGGCGGCGGGGCTTTTACGCTGCCGCGGGCGCTGTTGGAGCATTTTCCTAACCTTAAGTTGGATGTCGTTGAAATTGACCCAGTTTTGCCAGCCCTAGCCCACCAGTTTTTTGGTTTACCAGCAACCAAGCGCTTGACTATTTATAATCAGGATGGCCGACAATTTATCGACCAGTCGTCAGATAGATACGATTTGATTATTATCGATGCCTTTTCGGGTTTTACTATACCGCGGCAATTACTGACGCTTGAGGCCGCCGCCAGTTATGCCGACCACCTGAACCCTAGCGGCGTGCTGTCGATGAATTTTATCTCGGACTATGAGAACTATAAGATGTCGCTGGGCCAACAGGTTATTGCCACCTTTCAAACTGCTTTTTCTGATGTTGAGCTGTACCGGGCGGGACGCGAACTGCCGCTCAATTTCGATCAAAACTTGGTCCTGGTTGCTGCCCACGCGCCAACCGCGCTCGACTATTTGCAAGCCGAACCGGAACGAATCTTGCCCGTGCTTGACGACTCAATTCGGCGCGATGTATACTAAATATAGTCATGTGGGTACTGGTGTGGGTATACCCCGAGCCTTTCCACCTACAGGCTTACGATAAGCCAATATAAGCGGTCATGCACACTGGGTTTTCAGCCAAAGCGCCCCTGAATCGCTCTACAAAATAAGTGAAACGGTCAACAGATAGCGGTGAAAACGGCACACGCATCCTTTCCGAATCGCTCCTCCATCACCTCCGTTTGCTGGGAATTATAACTTCTTAGCCTCTTCTTTATAAACGTTATTTTGGGGGAATAATTCTATGACAAACACCATGATTAACGAGCAAGTCGACGTCACCAGCCTGGGCTTCAAGCGCAACCTAGCCGCTTACCCACGACGCATCGAATTCCACGGCGCGATTTATGAATTCATTGACTCCGGCCTGCGCTGTCTAATTCGTCAGGGCGACCGCATGAGCGAAGTTCTGACCATGAGCGACGGCCGCTCAACGTTCCGTCTGCGTCACGACAGCCACGAAGGCAACTGGACACTGTTAACCATCTCGGCTTAACCCTGACGCAAAATAAAATAACACCTCTTGAGCGAACGCCCCGCAGCCCTTTGATATACATCGCTAAAACGTGAAATCAAAGGCGCGAGGACAGCAGAGCGAAAAAAGGTGTTATTTTATTTGTCTCGATTTATAGCTGCTATACTAGATTCATGCTTAGTATTGGCTCCACTGATATTTATACATTTGTCGGTAGTGTGCTGCTGTACTTGGCTGTAGCTATCCAGTGGCGCAAGCTAAGCGCCCTGACGAGTGCCGCAGTCACCGTTGGTCTAATCTTTGCCTATACTGCGGCTGGACAGCTGTTTTTCAGTGTTATTTTGCAAGTACCTTTTAGTGCCTTGGCTTTTATTAATTTACTGTTTGGGGCAATTGTTCAGGGAGTCGTGGCCTATGTCGTGTTTCGCCAGATACGCAGCGCTCAAGCGGAGTCGACGACAAGCTGGCGCGTCTGGTTAGCTGTCGGGTTAGTGGCAATATTCTTCATCGCCCCAATAGTGAGCAGTTTAATCTTACGATTAGTTAATTTTTAGATCATTAAAATAACCGCCTCATCTAGGGGCGGTTATTTTAGTTACGGGGCTAGCTTCAAGCGACGCGCACTAGGCGGACTTGGTTCTGGTTAAAACCGGCGCTCCATTCCACGATATCGTGAACGGTTTTGCCGATTAAGTTGCGGCCAAGTGGGCTGGCGATCGAAATCCGACCGTCGCTTGGGTTGGCTTCGACCGAATCAACCAAGGTGTAGCGAAATAGCCTACCCTGTTGATCAATCAAATCTACCACCGAGCCAATGGCGACGCGTAGTCGGGCTCTGGTCGGTGGAATTAGCCGAGCGTGCTGGAGCGTGGTTTTCTTGTCGGCCAGCTCGGCGTCAATGACCTCGAGTTGTCCTAACCTTTCAATCCGCTCCAGGCGGCTGTCATGGCTATTTGATTTGTCAAGGTCGTGCAGGCTGATTATAAGTTGCCCGCGGTCGTGTTCAAGTTGCGAAATTGACTTTTTTAGTTCCTTCATACCCTTCTTACTGAGTAGGACGGGTTTGGTTTGAGCTATGGTGGCGGTGTTCATGTTCATGATACTCCCTCCTTTTACTGTAGCTGGTTCGTAGGTCCAGCCCTCTTTTATGTCCGTAGCACCTCTGTTAATTGTTGGTTGCTACTATCTTCATTATATGCGCTTTGGCTTGACGTTTGCTTAAGCTCGGCAGTTATTTCGTTGTAATTTTTCCGTCTTTTAGCGTAAACGTTTTATCGGTTTTGCCGGCGATATCTAGGTCGTGCGTGACGGCAATAATGGTCGTATTTTGACTGCGCGACAGCTTATGTAACAGATCGAAAATCTTTTGACCGGTCTCGGAATCCAGATTGCCGGTTGGCTCATCGGCCAGAATCAAGGCTGGGTTGTTAGCGATTGCCCGAGCAATTGCTACCCGCTGCTGCTGGCCGCCACTCAGGCGCGCCGGCTTGCGTTGTATCTGTTGGTCGTCCAGGCCAACTTGTTTGAGCAACCTAGCGGCCTCTTCGCGGCGACCGGCCGATTTGTGGCCACCAAACTCCAGTGCCAGCATAACGTTTTCGAGCGCCGATAGGTTTGGAATTAGATTGTACTGCTGAAACACAAAACCGATGGTTTTGGCGCGATAACTGGTCTGTTGTTTGCTAGATAACTTGGCTAGGTCAACGCCATCAACCTCAATGCTGCCACTGGTTGGTATGTCCAGCGCACCTAACATGCTCAGTAAGGTGCTTTTGCCGCTACCAGATTTACCGATGATACTGACAAATTGCCCACTTTCAACCTTTAGGCTAATGTCGCTTAGCGCCTGGACGTCGCCGCTGGGGGCACTGAACTTTTTAGTAAGTTTTTTAACTGCTAACATAATTTACTCCGTTCTTAAGACTTCGGCCGGACGAACCCGGGCGATTAACCATGCTGGTAATAAACTGCCTAAAATTGCTACCCCGAGCGTAATGCCGACGGCTGATAAGAAAATCTGCGGCGTCAAACTGGCGGTAATGTTACTAAAGTTGGTGCGTAGTTGGCTGAAGCCGCGGCCAAAACCACCGCCTGCACCGGGGCGCATCATTGTAGTTGTAGCGCTTGACGGCCTACTGCTTGAACTATCGGCGAGGGCGTTAGTCATGGGGCCGCTGACTAAGATTCCTAGGGCTAACCCGACGATAGCGGCGGTGATAGTAATGGTTAGAGATTCAACCACGAATTGGCCGACGACTTTCAGATTGCTGCCGCCGATGGCTTTTAAAACGCCAATTTCACGGCGTCGTTCACGCACGACAATCACCATTGCTAGCAAGATAATCGTCGTGGCGGCGATGGCCGCGCCAATAACACCGGCTAGGGACAAGCTGGCAATCCCCTGCAGCGCCGAGACGCTGGTTTCGGCCTGGGCGGCATCTGATGTCACGTCGACGCTATCGCCAAGTGATTTTTTAAGAGCTGCGACTGTGCTATCGACGTTGGCGCTGCTATCGATGGTGGCGGCGATACTAGTGACAGCGCCCGGCTGGCTGGTTAGGCTTTGCAAAGTGGCTAGCGGCATAATCACACCATTATCAGTGAAGGTGTTGCCGGTCGAGTAAATACCTGAAACAGTGATTGTTTTGCCGTAGGCCGTAAACGTGCTACCGGTCGACAGATTATTCTTAGTTGCCAAGTTTTTTCCAACTAACGCCACCAAATCGCTACCGGTGGCATCGATCGTCTTACCACTCGAAATCGTTAGGCTGCCGCCATTAACCGATGAACTATTGGGGTTAGTGGTGCCGGTAACGCTAATGCGCGGCTTTATTTCGGGTCTGGTCGTGGTGTCACCCGACGGCGCACTACCGTCCGACGGCGTAATGGTTGTGCTACCGGAATCAAAAAAGCGATTTTGGCGCGCACCAAAACTACCTAAATCAATCGATGACACTAGATTGGTGTCGCTCGTGCCGAGCTGGTCGGTCAAGGTCGACGTGATGCTCGAGACATGCGCGGTATCTTTAATGGTTGTGACATTGGCAGCTGTCAAAGGATTACCGCCGCCGGCAAAGCCATTAATACCGGCGGCGTTAATTGTTACCTTGGTGCCCGCCGAAGCCATTACATCGTTAATTTTGGTCCGCACACTGCTCCGGGCCACTAACATACTCAGTACCAGACCGATACTGATCGCCAGCATTAAAACAATTGCGCCATTGCGCAAAGGACTGCGGGTGGCATTTTTGATGCCACGAGAGACAACATTCATATCTGCTCCTTATTAAGGGTTGATATGAACATTGTAGCCTTTTATACTTAAAAAACTGTGATATTTAGCTTAGTTTTGGAAGTAGAAGCGCGAAGGTAGTGGTTTTCCCTGGTCTGCTAGTAACGCTAATTTCACCGCCATGTAAATCAACAATTTGCTTAGCCAGAGCAAGTCCAAGGCCAAATCCGGGCGTCTTACTACTGGTGCGCGACGAATCGGCCCGATAAAATCGTTCAAAGATATGCGGCAGAGCTTCAGCGGCAATGCCGTCACCTTGATTGCTAACTATCAAACGAGCGCGGTGTTTGTCGCCACTAACTTTAAGATTAATAACCGACTTTGCCGGGCTGTATTTAAGGGCGTTATCGATTAAAATCGACACTACTTCCCCAATCGCTACCCTATCGGCTACCACAATATGGTCGGCTTTAATGTCAAAATTAACTCGTCCTTTTGGCAGATGCAGTGCATCGACGGTTTCATTGACCAGCTTGCCTAAATCGACCGGCTTAAACTCTAGTTTGCCGTGTTCTAGTCGCGATAGATCAAGCAGCATGCGCGATAAATTAGTTAACTTATCAACCTCTTCTAGATTACTTTCTAAAACTTCGCGTAAGTCATCTTTACTTGCGTTAGGGTCGCGCAGGGCTAGCTCAAGTTCGGTGCGCATAGTTGTCAGCGGCGTGCGCAGTTCATGGCTAGCGTCGCTAGTAAACCTGGCTTGAGCTTCGTGAGCGGCTTCGATTGGTCGGATTGTCCGCTTGGCGAAATAATAACTTGCTAAACCGCCACTAGCTAAGACGATAAAGTTAACATAAAATAACAGAACCAGCACATTGTGAGCGGCTGTTTCCTGCTCGTCTAGCCTTAGCGACTCGCTGCCGGGCAGCCCAATACGCAGTATTGGTGTCGCATCTGGTGCGTACGGTTGATAAACCTGGGTCTGGAAATGCTTAATCCTAGCCCCAACCTCTTGGTTGGTAATTTCGTAAATCATAAAGCTAAAAATCAGGCTGATAGCCATGATAATGCCTAGGTACCATAAGGTAAGCTTGGCCGTGGCAGATTTGAACATTGAACTAAATAGCCTCTAGTTTGTAGCCAAAACCGCGGACGGTGTGAATGAGCGGCGTCTTGAAGGGCGCGTCAATTTTATTGCGCAGATATTTAATATAAACTTCAACCGTGTTTGGCAAAATATCAGCATCGTAATCCCAGACGTGGCTGATGATTACTTCTTTAGATAGTGGACGGCCGGGGTTGCGTAGCATGTATTCGAGTAAAGCAAACTCTTTGCTGGTTAATTGAATTGGTTTGCCGGCACGCTGTACGGCAAAAGTAACGGTATCGAGTGTTAAATCGCCAACACTCAAGATGTGCGACTGCTGTTCGGTCGGACGACGCAGTAGCGCGCGCACACGAGCCAGTAACTCTTCAAGGGCAAAAGGTTTCACTAGGTAATCATCAGCACCAGCATCAAGTCCTTCGGCGCGATCCGAAACACTGCCCAGGGCACTCAAAATCAAGACTGGGGTATGGATCTTATCCTCACGTAGCCGCTTCACTAGCTCTAGACCATCGGTTTCGCCAGGAATCAGTCGGTCGACAATTAAAACGTCGTAAGGTTCGGTGTCGATTAATGAACGGCCTTCGGTACTATCAAAACTCACATCAACCGCGTAGTGCTCTTGCTCAAGCGCTTTCTTTAGCGCGCGTGCAATCTTGTGTTCGTCTTCGATAATTAAGATTCTCATAACTCTATTTTAAGTACCAAAGCTTAAAAAGCGCTTAATTTAGGCATAACATTGAGCATATTTTTCACTCCAAGACTCCATGCTGCGCAAAATTGGCAGTAAATCGCGGCCTTTTTGTGTCAGGCTATATTCACAGCGCACCACTGAAGAAGTTGGTGTTTTGGTGATAATTTCCTCTTGTTCAAGCATGTCTAGTCGCGCCGATAGTGTTCGCGGATTAATACCATCGACTAAATCTTGAAGCTGGCAGAAGCGGACTGACTGTTCGTTAATAAAAAAACGTAGCAGCTGTGGAGTCCATTTGTCGCCTAAGATACGCGACGCTTCCTTGACACATCCTACAGTTTCTATAGTAATCATAAATACTACTATATCACTTTATGCTACAATTAGGGCATGAAAGTCAAAATCGACATCGACACGCGCACGCTCGTTCGTTTCTGGTTAGTTCTTATTGGTCTTGGTCTAGCTGGCCTATTAATCTATCAGGCCCAGGCGGCCCTGCTAATAATTGGGGCAGCCATATTCTTGGCACTGGCTCTGAACCCTTCGGTTACCTGGATTGCTCACCTGCTGCCCGGTCGTAACCGCCGCGGCTTAAGTACGGCCATAGCCTATATTATTGTGGTTGTCCTTTTGTCGGCCTTTGTCTTTTTGGCAGTACCACCAATGGTCGAGCAGACCGGCAAGGTTGTGGCCGCTGTACCCCAGTGGGTTGACACGGCTAGCCGTCAATACAGTGGTTTTAGTGACTTTATCAATCATTATCACTTGCAGGGTCAGCTAAACGACGCCGTTAAATCGCTGAAGGACGACGCGGCCAACATTGGCACGGGCATTGGCAGTCACTTGTTAATTGGTATTGGATCGCTATTGTCGTTTGTGACGGCGACTATTTTGACACTTGTTATCGCCTTCTTTATCTTGATTGAAGGTCCAACCTGGCTACGCCGTTTGTGGAATGTCTATAACGACAAGCAGCTGATGCGCTATCACCGCGGTGTTGTGCGCCGACTCTACTCGGTTGTGACGGGGTACGTTACCGGTCAGCTGCTGATATCGGCGCTAGACGGTCTGGCGGCTGGGTTAGCGGTTTTTGTTTTAAGCTTAATCTTTAGCGTGCCAAGTAGTTTGGCGATACCAACAGCAGTCATCGCCTTTTTGTTCTCGCTTATTCCATTATTTGGCGCCACCATCGGTGCGCTGATTGTCGGTTTGGTCTTGGCCTTTAACAGCGTAACGGCAGCGATTATTTACTTAGTTTATGTAGTTATTTACCAACAACTAGAAAGCAACTTCATTGTGCCTAAGATTCAATCGAAGCGGCTTGATTTATCGGCCTTGATGGTGCTGGTGGCGGTCACGATTGGTATTTACCTGTTCGGTATTGTCGGTGGTATTGTTTCGATTCCAATTGCTGGATCGATTAAGGTTTTGACCGAAGAATATATACACTATCTAAAAGCAAAAAACGCCGGCGAAATTGATAAGCTTGAGGCAACAGCCGAAGTCGTTGTTGAAGAATAAGTTAAACGTATTCCCAAATTGTGCCGTCGGCGGTGTCACGGATTGTGACGCCACGGCGCTCAATCTGACCGCGCAGCTTGTCGGCTTTTGACCAGTCTTTAGCGTCGCGCGCTCGCTCGCGTTCGATGATGAGTAGTTTGACATCTTCCTCGATGTCCGGCGTGGTGCCGAGTAAGTTTAGTCCGGTTAGCTCGTCGATAGTTTCTAAAAATTCCACCAAGGCGTAATGGTGAATATCGTCGATGCTCGACAAACGGTCAAAGGCATCGTCAATCAGCGTCAAAGCGCCTGGCGTGTCAAGGTCGTCGCCAAGCGTTTCAAGCAGCGCTTGCGAAGCGGCCAGTAGCGACACGGTTCGCTCGTCGGTCGACTTATCGTCGTCATTAACTAAAGTATCGTGCGTCTGGTGGCGCAGGGCCGCGACATTACGCCAATGTTTGAGGCGATTCTTGGCGGCGTCGAGGTTGTCAAAACTGAAATTACCCTCGCTGCGGTAATGGCTTTGCAGCACAAACATCCTAAAATCAGCTGGCTCGTAGCCCTTGCTCTCTAAATCTTCGAGCGTGTAGCCGTTATTTAGAGACTTACTAATTTTGGTACCGTTCGATTTTAAATGGTTATTGTGTAGCCAATAATTACTAAAACGTTTGCCCGTTACGGCCTCGGACTGAGCAATTTCATTAGTATGGTGCACTGGAATGTGGTCAATGCCGCCAGTGTGAATGTCTAGCGTGTCGCCCAAAATCGACATCGCCATAGCCGAACACTCGAGATGCCAGCCAGGGAAACCCATGACTGGTTTGTGGTGGATGGTGTCGCTGTCCGAACCTTCGGAAACGGCTTCGCGCCGGGCCTCAAACGGCGCCCCGGCGCCCGTTGAGACTCGGGCTGCAGATGTTTCCTCAAGTTCGGCAGTGCCGCCATCCAACAAATCACTTGGGGTTTCCCACTCCATGTCGCGGTTTTCGCCGGCTGGAGTGAATTTCCATAAGGCAAAGTCGCTGACATTGCGTTTTTCTGGATTGAATTCAACGCGTGCGCCGGCTTTTTCGGCCTTTAAATCAAGTTCGGCAAAATCGGCATAAGTTGGAAACTTTGAAGTATCGTAATAAATCCCATCACTAATTTGGTAAGTGTAGCCTTTCTTTTTTAGGCTTCGCACCAGATCAAGCTGCTCATCGATATAATCGGTGGCTTTAGCGATGTGAGTTGGTTCAATTAGCCCTAGTTTTTTCATGCCGGCTAAAAAGTCGTCGCCATAAAATTTCGCTATATCCCAAGCTGTTTTGCCTTCGCGGCGAGCACCTTTTTCGAGCTTATCTTCACCTTCGTCGGCATCGCTCACTAGGTGCCCAACGTCAGTAATATTCATGACATACCTTACCTTGTAGCCAAGGTGCTGAAGATACCGGAAGATAAGGTCAAAAGTAATGGCAGGTCTGGCGTGACCAAGATGCGGATCTCCATAAACCGTGGGACCGCAGACAT
>DAIDJW010000012.1 GCA_027451185.1 Candidatus Saccharimonadota bacterium | reverse complement strand
GGCCATACTCGGTAAGTCGGGCAGTGGCAAATCGACATTGATGCATGCTATGAGCGGGTTAGATCGTCCGCAAAAAGGCCAAGTTATTATCGATGGTCAAAACATTTTGACGCTAAAAGACAAGCAGGTCGATCGCTTTCGAGCTGAAAAAATTGGCTTTATTTTTCAAAGTTTCTTTGTTCAGGGCAACGAGACGGTTATCGATAATGTTAGTCTGCCGCTTGAAATTGTCGGTGTCCCGTTTTCGGAGCGCCGTAAGCGTATTGAGGCGGCGCTAGAGAGCGTCGATCTGTTAGAAAAAAAGAACAGCCGCGCCAAAGACTTGTCGGGCGGCCAAAAGCAGCGCCTGGCGGTAGCCCGCGCTATTGTTAACGAGCCATCGATTATCTTTGCTGATGAGCCAACCGGCAACCTGGATAGCGTGACTGGCGCCAAGGTGGAAGATTTGTTGTTTTCTTACAATAAAAACAAAGGTGCAACTTTGATTATCGTGACGCACGATGCTGACCTTGCCGCCAAATGTGGGTTAACGCTGCATATCAAAGACGGCCAAATCGATTCAATTGACAGGGTGGGCCACAAGAAGGAGATTATCTAATGAAATTTGTCGATATTACCAAGCGCGCTGGTCGTAGCCTGCGCGAGTCGAAGGCCCGAACAATCTTGACCAGTCTCGCAATTGGCGTTGGCGCTTTTACAATTACCCTAAGTCTAGCGGCTGGAGCCGGCGGTCGACAATATGCAGCCGACATTGTTAGCGCTAACACCAACCAACAAGAGCTGCAGGTATCACAAAAACAAGAGAGTCGCCTGAGTGGTCCGCAGGAGTATAGTGACACGCCGTCAGTCAGTTTTGGCGCTGGTTTTTCGGTTAAGCAGTTGTCGAGCGCCGATATCAGCAAAATCGACTCAATCAGTGGCGTTAAATCAGTTGCGCCGGTCTATGATTTGAGCGTAAAATACATTACGCGTCCGGGCGCTAAAAAATATAACGCTAGTGTTCGGCAGTTTAACTCAGCGATGACCTTTAATTTTGTTGCCGGTAATGGCAATAATTTAGCCGACAATCAAATCGTCATTAGCAAAGATTACGCCACGGCGCTTGGTTTTAATACGCCAGCTGACGCGATTGGTCAAACCGTCGAATTGGTGGTTGCTCGAGCGGCCGATGTGGTGCCGCCGCAAGCTCAAAAAACTTTCAGCTATACCGTTGCCGGTGTGATTGATCAAAACGCGCTGTCGTTTTCGAGCGGCCAAACAACGATTTTGGTATCACCAAACGCGGCTAAGGCTTTGTATGATTATAATCAGACCGGCACCACTGGCTATGGTAACTACTTGGCGGCAATTGTCATCGCCAAAGATGGCGTTAATGTTAACGACGTCAAAGATAGCTTAACTAAGCTTGGTTACGATGCTCAGACCGCCCAAGATTTAATGAGTACGATTTTTCAATTCATCAACGTCTTGCAGGGTATTTTGATCGGTTTCGGTGCACTTGCCGTGCTGACGTCGGTGTTCGGAATTATTAATACCCAGTATATTAGCGTCCTAGAACGCACCCAGCAAATTGGCCTAATGAAGGCCCTTGGTATGCGTCGTCGCGATGTCGGACGTCTGTTTAAACTCGAGGCGGCCTGGATTGGTTTCCTGGGCGGTGCCATTGGTGCCGGTCTGGCGATGCTAGTCGGCGTGGTGGCCAACCCATGGATTAGTAATGTTCTGAGTCTACCAAAGGGTACGGACCTATTAATCTTTCAGCCAGTCAGTGCGGCGATCGTAGTTGTCGGCCTTATACTGGTGTCGGTGGGGGCGGGAATCTTGCCGGCGCGCAAAGCAGCCAAGCTTGACCCGATTGAAGCGCTGCGCACCGAGTAGTAAGCGTGGTACAATATAGTTCATGTTAGATATCCGATTTATCCGCGATAATGCCGAAGCGGTTCAGCAAAATGCCCGTGACCGCGGCTACAAGGTTGATATAGCGAAGTTACTCGCCGTTGATTCCGAGCGTCGCAGCTTACGCCAAAAGTCTGATGATTTGCGCGAAAAACGCAACCAAAATGCGGCTAAGATGAAAGGCGGCCAACCTGACCAAGCCCTTATCGATGAAGGTAAACAAATTAAGCTTGAGCTAACCGATTTAGAGAGCCGCCTGCCGCAACTCGACGCCGAGTACGATGCCTTGTTGGCGGCGGTCCCGAACATGAGTTTCGACGATGTGCCGATTGGCGGCGAGGAAGACAGCGTCGAAATCAAAAAATGGGGCGAAACCAAGACCGGTGCTCTGGATCATCTGGATTTTGCATCGAATCGCGATTGGGTTGATTTTGAACGTGGCGCTAAGGTAGCCGGCGCAAAATTTTATTACTTAAAAGGTGACTTGGCGCTGCTGGAAAACGCTGTTTTCCAGTTTGCCCTCGACTTGCTAGTTAAACAAGGCTTTACTTATATGACGGTGCCGCATATGGTCAATTCTCGAACGGCCGTCGGAACCGGTTTTGCGCCGCGCACCAGTGATCAGAACGACGAATACAACATCGAAGGCGAAGATTTGTCGCTTATTGCTACAGCCGAAATGCCGTTAACTGGTTATTATGCCGACGAAATTATTGACGCTGCAAAGTTGCCGCTATTTTATGCCGGTTATAGCCCAAGCTACCGCAAAGAGGCCGGCGCGGCCGGTAAGCACACCCGCGGGCTGTTTCGCGTTCACCAGTTTAATAAGCTTGAAATGTACGCCTATAGTTTGCCCGAGCAAAGTCGGGAAATTCACGAAAAATTACTTGGCATTGAAGAGCAAATTTGGCAGGCAATGGGAATCCCGTATCACATCATTAACATCGCCAGTGGTGACCTGGGCGCGCCAGCAGCCAAAAAATACGACCTTGAATACTGGTCGCCAGTCGACGGAACTTATCGTGAACTAACTAGCTGCTCAAACTGCACCGATTTTCAAGCTCGTAACTTAAACATTCGGGTTCGTCGTGAAGATGGTACGACCGACATCGTCCACACCTTGAACGGTACGGCGGTTTCGTTGGCCCGTTCGCTGGTGGCGATTATTGAAAACTGTCAGAACCCCGACGGTAGCTTGACGGTGCCAGAGGTCCTGCGACCATATCTGGGTGGTCGCGCAAGCTTGTAGAATTTGCTAAAATAGATACATAAATAAAGAGGAGGGGTGAGTGATTCAATCAGTCACAATTACAGCTCTGAAGTACGAAATTGACGAGCCAACTCGTCGCTATGTCCTGAAAAAGATTGGTAACCTTGATCGCTATTTGCCGCGGCATGCCCGTAAATCGGCCACAGCCGAGGTTAAACTAAGCCAAGTTAATCGCGACCACGGTAATAAATACGAAGCCGAGGTCATTTTGTCGGTACCAGACCGCACCATGACAGCCGTTGATTCAACCTTAAATATGCTGGCTGCCATTGATATTGTCGAGGCTAAATTAATTGTTCAAGCCCGTCGCTACAAGCAGGAAGTGTTGCCGCACTTGGTCCGCCGCCGCTTAATCAATCGCTTTAAACGCTCCAACCGCACCGTTGAGACTTAGCTGATTTGACGGCTTGATATACTTGTTTGATAAGTGGTCACGTCGTATAATAGGTTCTAGCAATTGACAGAGACAGATTCCTGAAAGGCAGGGTTAATTATGATTAGTAAACAGGGTGCGCTGACCAAAATTTTTGGTGACCCGCAAGCCAAAACCATTAAGCGGCTGCGTAAAAAAGTCGACGCTATTAATGCGCTTAGCGACAAGTATAAAAACATGTCGACAGCCGACCTAAAAAAGCAGATTGAAGTTTTAAAAAAGCGCCTGCAAAAGAAGGACACCACTCTTGATGATGTCTTGCCGGATACTTTCGCATTAGTGCGTGAGGCCAGCGAGCGCACTCTAGGTATGCGCCACTTTGATGTTCAATTAATCGGTGGCATGGTGCTTCATGAAGGCAATGTTGCCGAGCTAAAAACCGGTGAGGGTAAGACCTTGATGGCCACCCTGGCGGTTGTTTTGAACGCGCTCGACGAAAAGGGTGTTCATGTGGTAACCGTTAACGACTATCTAGCCCAGCGTGACGCTGGTTGGATGGGTGAGGTTTACCATTTCTTGGGCCTTGACACTGGTGTGATTATTAACGAAGCGTCGTTTATTTACGACCCGGAATATAAAAACGAGCACCACACTGACCCGCGCATGCAAAAACTGCGCCCAGTAACTCGTAAAGAGGCATACGCTGCCGACGTAACCTACGGCACCAATAACGAGTTTGGTTTTGACTACCTGCGCGACAACATGGTTAATGAAGTTGAACTACTGCGTCAGCGTGGCCTGAATTATGCCATCGTCGACGAGGTTGACTCAATCCTGATTGACGAAGCCCGTACGCCGTTGATTATTAGTGCGCCGGCCGCCGAAAACCCAGATAGCTATTATCAATTTGCTAAAATTGCCGCTAAGTTGCAACCCGATGATTACATTGTCGACGAAAAGCGCAAAAGTGTATCTTTGACCGATGAGGGCGTCGAGCGTATCCAAAAGATGCTGGGGGTTAAGAACCTTTATAGCCCAGAATATGTCCGTTCGGTTTATCACATGGATCAGGCCTTGCGCGCCCAGACACTATTTAAGCGCGACAAAGATTACGTCGTCACCAAAGACGGTGAAGTGATTATCGTAGACGAATTTACCGGTCGTTTGATGCAAGGCCGCCGCTACAACGAAGGTTTGCACCAGGCAATTGAAGCCAAAGAGAACGTGCCAGTCTTGCAGGAAAGTATGACGCTAGCCACGATTTCGTTCCAGAATTATTTCCGTCTTTACAAGAAACTGTCGGGTATGACTGGTACCGCCTATACCGAGGCCGAAGAGTTCCAGCAGATTTACAGTCTGGACGTGGTTCAAGTACCCCCCAACAAGCCGATTGCTCGTATTGACCGCCAGGATTTGATTTTTCGTACCGAAAAGGGCAAGATTAAGGCTCTAGTTGAAGCGGTTCGTAAATACCAAGAACAGGGTCGACCGGTCTTGATTGGCTCGGCGTCAATTTCTAAGAACGAATTAATTGCTGAAGCGCTTGAAAAGGCTAAAGTACCATTTGAGATTTTGAACGCTAAAAACAACGAACGCGAAGCGGCGATCATTGAAAAGGCTGGTGAAAAGGGTGCCGTAACGTTGGCGACTAACATCGCTGGTCGCGGTACTGACATTAAACTTGGCGAAGGCGTGCGTGAACTAGGTGGTTTGGTGGTGATTGGCTCGGAACGACACGAAGCGCGCCGTATCGATAATCAGCTGCGTGGCCGCGGCGGTCGCCAGGGCGATCCCGGTGAGACGCAGTTCTATGTTTCCACCGAAGACGATTTGATGCGTATTTTTCAAGGTGAGCGGATTGCGGCTCTCATGGACCGCTTGGGCCTAGACGAAGACACGCCGATTGAAAATAAAGCGGTCACCAAAACTCTTGAAGCCGCCCAAAAACGGGTTGAAGGCTATAACTTTGATGCCCGCAAAAACGTAGTGCAATACGACGACGTTATTAATCGTCATCGCCGCGTTGTCTATAGCATGCGCCACAAAATCCTAGAAGGCGAAGACATTAAGCCGGAAATTCAGCGTTTAATTGATAATAAAGTTCGTGAATTAACAATCATTCCAGCCAACAACAATCCAAAATTTGCCGAAGAATTTGAAACGATTTTTCCATTGAACGATAAAAAAATTAAAGCTATCGGCAACGATAAGAAAGATAAAGCTCGTTTTGAGCTGGCGATGCGCGAAGTTGAAAAACTCTACAAAGCTAAAGAAGAAGAACTCGACGAAGATACCTTACGCAAGGTTGAGCGCGAAGTTTACCTGCAAGTACTCGATACTTTGTGGATGCAACATCTTGAGAGTATGCAACACTTGCGCGAGGGTATCCACTGGCGCAGCGTTGGCCAGCGCGATCCTTTGGTAGAATACCGCAGTGAATCACAAAAACTTTTCGACGCTCTGCAGCTAAGTCTGCGTGATGAAGTTCTGCGGACTATTATGCACGTGCATTTGAGCGATAGTTTGACGCGCGGGCAAGAAGAGCATGATACCGAGCTAACACGATTGGCTGAAAATGCCGTTGAAATCGGTGTTAATGAAGTGACGTCTGGCGAAAAGAATCGTGATGAAGATTTTAAAGTTAAAAAATCAAACGAAGAATCATCGTCGCATAAGAAAAACGCCGCCAGAAAGAAGAAAAAGAATCAACGACAAAACCGTAAGTCAGGCCGACGATAGAAGTATAAAAATATGAGACATACAGTAGAAGAAGTCCGTTTAAAAAATGGCGCCCGTGGGTTATTAATTGACGTCCCTGGTGCGACCGTGATGAGTATGCAATTCCAGTTTCGCGCTGGCAGTCGCTATGCTAAGTCAAAAGATATTGAAGAAGTAGCGCATATCATGGAGCATATGGCATTCGGCGCTAATTCGCGCTTTAAGAACGAGCAACAATTCGAGGCTGAGTTCACTAAAAACGGCGCCTACCATAACGCCTTTACGAGTGATTTCTCGATGGTTTACGAGGCTGATTGCGCCGATTTTGAGTGGGATCGAATTCTAGACTTACAGCGCGTTAGTATCTGTGAGCCACGCTTTAACGAAGAGGCCCTGCAGGCCGAAAAAGGTAACGTACGCAGCGAGCTAACCAATTATTTAAACGATCATGTACGGATTTTATGGCCGCGCATGCAGCAGCTGATGGGTGAGGATGTCCTGACTTATCGACAGGCTTTGCCGACCATCAGTAATGTTACCCTGGCTGATATTCGCGAGCACCACCGCCGAACCCACACCACCAAAAACATGCGTTTTGTGATTGCTGGACGGTTGAAAGGTCGCAAAAGCGAAATCACGCGCCAGCTAGAGGCGTTTGCGGTGCCTGAGGGTGAGCGGTTTGAGATTCCAAAAGATTTAATTACCAGCGCCAACCCAACGGTGATTCGTCGCAAAGATGCTTCTAATTTAACTTTTGGCTGGTCGATGAATGTCTCGCGCGAGCTGACCGACGCCGAACTTGATGCCATGCACTCGCTAAATCATATCTTAACCGGCACGACTAACTCGCGTATCTTTGGCGCGGCCCGCCAAAAAGGCTTAGCCTACAGTGTCGGAGCATATTGTGGAGCTGGCTTTTATAACAGTGGTTGGGATATTTCCGGCCAGGTGAACCACGATACGGCCGCCGAGTTGTTTGATATCATTCAACGCGAGATTCGCCACGTCTTAGATGGTAAGCTGTCGCAGGCCGAAATCGATGCCGCTAAATCGTTTGCGCTTGGCCGCTATCAAATGGGCGCTCAAACCGTGTCGCAAATCAGCAGTTTCTACACCGGCCGCTACTTTGCCGATGATTTTATCAAGAAATACGACAAGGTACCAGAGATGATTGAACGAGTTGACCTAGACTGCATTACTAAAACAGCCCGTGAATTCATCAGTGAAAATACCTGGGCGCTAGCAGCTGTATCAAGTGGCGACCGTCAAGAATTAGTCGAACTCAGTGATAAATTGGTGCCATTATTCGAAGGAGCGTGATATGCCGATCAAACATACGGTGCGCGAATTAGTCCTAAAAAACGGTGCTAGGGGTTTGCTAATCGATGTACCAGGCACGACCGTGGCGTCTTTTAGCTTTTGTTTTCGAGCCGGCAATGATTATGTCGACAAGCCAGAACGACAGCAGACAGCTCACGTCATGGAGCATATGGCCTTTGGCACGAATAAAGTTTTTGATAATCCCGAGGCCTTTAGCCAGGAAATAACGAAAAATGGTGCTCGTTATAATGCCATAACCTGGGATAGGGATATGGGTTATTATGTCGACAGCGCTCTTATGGAATGGGAGCGGATTTTGGACGTACTAAAGATGACAATCGTTGAGCCTACGTATAAGGAGAAGATTCTTGATGCCGAAAAGGGTAACGTGCGCGAGGAGTTAACTGGCGACCTTAATAATTATGGACGGATGATTAATCAGCGGGTTTATCGTGCGTTGGGCGAGGAACTGGCGCTTGATAGCAAAAAACTGGAAACTGTCGATGCTATTACGACCGGCGACATAAGGCGACACCATAAAGCAACGCACACCACCGAAAATCTACGTTTTATTATTGCTGGCGACCTTGGCGGTAACCGCGATAAGATTATAGCCAAACTTGAAGCTTGGAAGTTGCCGCGAGGTAAGCGTCTACCGGTAAAAATGAGCCATTATCACGAAGCGCCGCCAGTAACCATCGTTCGCAAAGATATGTCTAGCGTGCGGTTTTTGCTGACGCTGGCCCTCAACCGGGAGTTAACATCGTCTGAGCAAGACACCATGGGGGCGCTTAACCATATATTAAACGGAACTTTTCACTCAAGGATATGGGGTAAGGCCCGCAGTCTCGGTTTGTGCTATGGCATGGGTTCGCATACTTCTAGTGACGTAAGTGGGGTGTCGTCGTGGGACTTTTATGGTCAGATCAGTCTAGCTAACTCCTCGGCGTTGTTTGATTTAATCGCCACGCAACTGAGCAAGATCGCCAAAGGTGACTTAAAAGATACCGAGCTCGAGGTGGCCAAGCAATACGCCTTAGGTGGTTTTGAGATGCGCGGGCAAACAGTTGCTAGTTTAGCTAATTGGTATGGCGACGAATATTTTGAAAAAGATTTTATTGATGATATTAACAATTCACCAAAATATATCAAACACACCAAATTATCACAAATTGAAGCACTGGCTAAGGAATTTATTGAAAGCGGTATTTGGACGCTTGGCCTAATTGGCAATGTCACTAAAGACGATACTAAGTTACTTTACAATAAACTCCAGTTGGCACTATCGTCGAGGGGGACGGAATTATGAAAATCGCCATTGCCGGGTTCGGGGTTGAGGGGCAAGCTAACTACCGTTACTGGTCGGCCGACCCCACTAACGATTTAACTATTGTCGACGAAAAAACCAGCCTAGAAGGCCTACCGGATGGCACAAAAACCATCTTAGGGCCAGACGCTTTTAGTCAACTGAACGGTTTTGATATGGTTATCCGGACGGCCGGCTTGGCACCGCGCAAAATTATAACCGACGGCAAAATTTGGTCGGGTGCTAATGAGTTTTTTGCCAAATGCAAAGCGCCGATTACCGGCGTCACTGGATCAAAAGGAAAGGGGACAACAGCCAGCTTGGCGGCTAGTATTCTTCAGGCTGCCGGTAAAAAAGTTTGGCTGGTTGGTAATATTGGTCTGCCAAGCCTTGATATTCTAGACAAAATTAACGCCGATGATTTAGTGGTTTACGAACTGTCGAGCTTTCAGCTGTGGGACCTAGAACGGTCGCCGCACATCGCGGTGGTACTGTATATCGAACAAGAACACCTTGACGTCCATCTCGACATGGCCGAATATGTCGCCGCCAAAGCTCAAATTGCCGCCCATCAAACGGCTAACGATTTGCTGATTTATAACCAAAACAACACCTATGCGCGCCAAATTGCCGCCAGCTCGCAAGCTAAAAAAATTGGCTATCAGAGCGATGAGAGCGCCCATATTAAAGACGGTAGTTTTTATTACGGCGAACAAAAAATTTGTTCAGCTGATGCTTTACGGTTAAGAGGCGCCCACAACCTAGACAACGCTTGCGCGGCGATTGATGCTGTCTGGCAGTGCGTGAAGGAGCCGGCCGTAATTGAGGCTGGACTGCATAGCTTTCAGGGTTTGCCGCATCGCTTGCAATTCGTAGCTACCGTGAACGGTGTCGGCTACTACGACGACAGCATTGCCACGACGCCCAGTTCGGCGATTGCTGCTATGCGGGCTTTTGACGGGCCGAAAGTTATCATTTTGGGCGGTTCATCAAAGGGCTCCGATTTTAGTGACTTGGCTCGTGAACTTGTGACGCAGCAATCTAAGGCGTTGCTAGTTGGCGCTGAAGCATCAACCATTGCCGCTGCTTTTGATAGGGTGGGCTTTAGGGGCTATGAGGTTATCGACCCATCTTTGGGTATGAATGATATCGTCAAACGAGCGGCCAGTCTGGCGCAGCCCGGGTCAACCGTGCTGCTTAGTCCAGCAGCGGCCAGTTTTGGTATGTTCAAAAACTACGCCGATAGGGGCGACCAGTTCCAGTCAGCTGTTAATAATTTGTAGTACTGTATAGTAATAGATATGCATCAACTGCAAAAACGCACCAAAGACCTGCTCGACCAAATCAATGCCGCGCTCGAGCGTTTGCATATTGAGGATAAATTACAGCGTCTGGCCGAGTTAGAGGCTGAGTTATTAGCGCCCGAAATTTGGAACAATCCAGCTTATGCGCAAGATAAAAGCCGTCAGCTAGCCGCCGTGCAAGCGGTGACTGAGCCGTGGCTGACTTTGCAAACTCAAACTGCCGACCTGGTCGAGTTAATGGACCTGGGTGACGACAGCCTGCAACCAGAATTCGAAACTCAACTGAGTGCCCTTGAACAAGAATATGGCCAACGTCGACTAGACCTGCTGTTTGACGGCGAATACGACGACCATAATGCCATTTTACGTTTGTCGGCCGGTGCCGGTGGTACCGACGCGCAGGACTGGACGGAAATGCTCGAGCGCATGTACTTGCGCTGGGCCGAAAAGTCCGGCATGTCGACAAGCGTCATTGAGCGTTCAAGCGGCGAAGAGGCGGGCATCAAGTCAAGCGTGATTGAAGTCACTGGTCCGTACGCCTACGGCAAATTGCGCTCCGAAAATGGCGTGCACCGTTTGGTGCGGCTGAGTCCCTTTAATAGCGACAATTTGCGCCAAACCAGCTTTGCGCTAGTTGAGGTTTTGCCGCAAATTGATTCGCCCGAAGAGATTCAAATTGACGATAAAGACCTAAAGATTGACGTTTATCGGTCGGGGGGGCACGGCGGCCAATCGGTTAATACCACCGATAGTGCTGTACGTGTGACCCACATTCCAACCGGTATTGTCGTATCGATTCAAAACGAGCGCTCGCAGCTGCAAAATAAAGAAACGGCACTCAAAATTTTACGCTCCAAACTAGCGCAAATGCAGCTTGAGCAGCACACTGCGACGATTAAAGACCTGCAAGCGGGCGAGTCAGCTAACTGGGGTAGCCAAATCCGTAATTACGTTCTGCACCCTTATACACTCGTGAAAGACACTCGCACTAAATATGAAGACCGTGACGCAACTGGTGTCCTGGACGGCAAGCTTGATGGCTTTATCAACGCCTATCTAGAGCGTGGTGATAAATAAGATTAAGGCCTATGGACTGACCGAGCTTATGCTATAATATGTCGTAGCAATGATTCTATT
Organism: Candidatus Saccharimonadota bacterium; assembly: GCA_027451185.1. Taxonomy (GTDB): domain Bacteria; phylum Patescibacteriota; class Saccharimonadia; order Saccharimonadales; family Saccharimonadaceae; genus DAIDJW01. Next base: position 3,399 of record DAIDJW010000012.1, on the reverse strand, counting down.
AGATAGGGTAACAAAAACTTACGGCAAGGACTCAGCGCCGGCATTAAATCGTGCGAGTTTGTTCGTCGAGCCACGCGAATTTGTGATTATTGTCGGATCGTCTGGTGCCGGCAAGTCAACTTTGCTTAAGCTACTAACGCGCGAAGAAAAACCAACTAGTGGCAAAATCGTCGTTGGTGGTATCGACTACGACACCTTAAAAGACCGCGAAATCCCAATGTTACGCCGTAAAATTGGGGTGGTCTTTCAAGATTTTAAGCTGCTACCACAGCGAACGGTGTTTGAAAACATAGCCTTTGCGCTAGAAATCGCCGGCATGACTGGCCGCGAGATTAAAAACACCGTACCCAAGGTGATCGAGCTGGTTGGTCTAACTGGCAAGGAAAAGAAGTTCCCGTCTGAATTATCTGGTGGTGAGCGCCAACGAGTGGCTATCGCCAGGGCAGTTGTTCGCCAGCCGAAGATTTTAATCGCCGATGAGCCAACCGGTAACCTAGACCCTAAGCACGGCTGGGATATTGTGCGCCTGCTAGAAAAAATCAACAAATACGGCACAACCGTGCTGCTGACGACCCACAATGCCGATATTGTTAACAAGCTAAAGCGCCGCGTTATTACGCTGGAGCATGGCAAGATTACATCCGACCAGTCAGAGGGGAGTTATAGACAATAATGGCACCGAAGAAAAAACTCGACTCCAAGACGTATGCTCAGCAAAAACGACACCGCCGCAAAATGTTAACCTTTGTGCGGATGTGCCGCTATGGCGTTAATAATTTTACGCGCAATGCCTGGCTGTCACTGGCCGCGACGGCGGTTATGACCGTGACGTTGTTTTTGATCTTCACAACAGTTGCGGCGCACCGCGTACTAAGCGACACCTTAACCACGGTACGTAACAAGGTTGATATTTCAATATATCTTCAAAAAGATATATCAGACACCGACGCCCAAAAAGTCGAAAGTAGTATTAGTAAACTCAAGAGTGTGCGCGAAGTGACATATGTCAGTTCTAGTCAGGGGCGGCAGGACCTAATCAATGAATTCAAGGGCGACGCAAATATTATCAGCGCTGCGACAATTGCCACCAACCAGATTCCAGCCACGATTCACGTCAAGATGGTCGACATTAACAACACTAGCGAGCTACAGAACTTTGTTAAAACCGACAAACTAATTAAAGCCAACCTTGATCCTAGTCGACCGCCAACGTTTGCCGGTCCGCAAAGTGAATCAATTAAAACGATTGGCCGAGCATTAGTCTTTGCCCAGCAAGTCGGCGTGGGCGCTAGCGTTATATTCGCGGCTTTGTCGATTCTGGTAATATTCAACACTATCCGCATGGCTATCTTTAGCCGCAGCGAAGAAATTCAAATGATGAAATTAATTGGCGCCGAAAAGTCATTTATCCGCGGGCCGTTCTTGGTTGAGGCGATTGTCTATGGATTTATTGCCGCAATCGTGGCTAGTGTTCTTGCGTATATGGCGCTATATTTTGCCACGCCAGGCCTAGATCATTATCAGGTGACTATTAAACCAACCATGGAATTTGTGACGTATTATGGCGGCTTTGTGCTGCTAGCCATGATTATTGCCGGTTCGATTATTGGCGTGCTGTCGTCGCTGCTAGCGACGCGCCGCTATCTTAAAATCTAGACACTTTGGCGGTTTCTGATATCTTGACGACTAATAAAGCTTATGCTACAGTTAGATTAGTATGAAGCTGCGCGCCACCACAACAGTTCCTAGACGCTTGCGCCGCGGTATCCTCGTGGTTATTTCTTTTGTTTTGCTTGCTGCCGGTGTTACATCGGTTAACTTATTCGTCAACAAACCAACTTACGCCGATCGATACGATGACCAGATCAATGCCCTGCAAAGCCAAATCAATGCTTATAATGCTCAGTCTGCTCAACTAGCTCAGCAAGCGCAAACATATCAGAATGCAATTGCTGCATATGATAATCAAATAGCCTCACTTCAGGCGCAGATTAACCTTAGCCAGGCTAAGTACGATCAGCTGGTGAGTAAAATTGCCGACACTGAAAGGCGAATTCAGAGTAACAAAGATGCCCTAGGGCAGGTTCTGGCCGATTTATATGTCAACAGCCAAATCACGCCAATTGAAATGTTGGCCAGTAGCAAGAACATTAGTGATTATCTAGACCAACAAACCTACCGCTCGTCGATGCAAGATCAATTGACTTCAACGATTAACCAAATTCAGACACTTCAGACCCAACTTCAATCTCAAAAGGACGAGACACAGAAAGTCCTAGACGTGCAGAACAGTCAAAAAACACAACTCAATAATCAGCGTGCACAACAACAGCAACTAGTGGACGAAACACAGGGCCAAGAGGCTAAATATCAACAACTTGTGGCCAACGCACAGGCACAACAGGCGGCGGCGTCTGCTGCTCAGCGTGCGTACTATCAAAGTATACTTTCTAGAGGCGGCGGTGGGTCGGGCGTGGTTGGTTCCTTCCAGTATAAAAACTGGAGCGGCAATATGGGTTGCTCGGGAGGCTATCCATACTGCGGTAGTCAGGACAGTTATAACGACCCTTGGCAACTATTGAATAGGGAGTGCGTCAGCTACGTAGCCTGGGCGATGAGCGCTCGCTTCGGTAAAAACGTCCCCGCATTTTCTGGGCATGGCAATGCCTATCAGTGGGCGCCAAATAGTGACGGTGGCGTATGGAGCATGGGGAGTGCGATATATCTGGGAAACGCAACTATTGTCACAGACCCTCAGCCAGGCGATGCGGTGATTTTGCCTGTAGATGGTAGTTTTGCACCATTGGGTCACGCCATGGTAGTAGAAAGAGCCGCCGATAGTGATGGCTGGATTCACGTAAGTCAATACAATTTCTACGGCACCGGCGAATATAGCACTATGGATATAAAAGCCAGCGGCGTGTATTTTTTGCGGTTTCCGTAACATAAGTGTATATTAAATAACTTTTTATATCGTAAAGCAGTAGCGCATTCCCCAAAGGGTGCGCTATACTTATATGGTTAACCAGTTTTAGAGAGAGGACTTAGCATGGCCTATACGCCGCCGCCATCGGAGCAATCGACGCCACCGACCGACAAACCGCATCATCATAATCGGAAGAAGAAATTATCGCCAACTGTGCAATTTTTGCTGTTTGTGGCTGTAGCCGGAATAGGTTACGTCGCCGGTACGTTTAATGCCCAGATAGCCAGCGTCATCGGCCCGGTCTTTGGTTATAACGTTTACGGCGGTACGTTAGACCTTTCGAGCGTCCAGACAACCTATCAAACGCTTAAGGCTAACTACGACGGTAGGCTCGACGATCAAAAGTTAATCGACGGTGCTAATGCCGGTTTGGTTCAGGCAGCAGGCGATACCTACACCGTCTACATGAATAG
>DAIDJW010000011.1 GCA_027451185.1 Candidatus Saccharimonadota bacterium | reverse complement strand
CTCGTATTGATCACCTGCTGGCCATGGTTGCGCATGCGGCGATTCGCCGCTTCGTTGGTTGGAATCCATGGCTTACATTTTACAGTAGCTAGTCAAGCTAGGCTACCGGTGGCGCCATGACGGTGGGCGGCGTCATGGTTGGTGGTGTTGCAGCCGGTGGTGTGCTGGTTGGTGGCGTCAGACCCGGAGTAGCGCCCGGCGCGGCTCGATGGCGCAATAGGTGCCTTACTAGAACAATACTAATAACGATACCGATGAGTACCACGACGGCCGTCGCAATCAAGACGACGCGCAACAACACACGCGTGCGGGCAGCGTTTTCAATTTGCAACTGGGTATTGGCAATGTCAATGAAGCCATCGGCTAAATAGTTGGCGGGATACTTATTTTTTGCAACCTGCATATCTTTTACTGCCAAACTATAGTCGCCACCGATAAAGGCTTTCAGGCCCTGGTGCCAGTCATTTGAAATTTGACCGTTAGTCTTAAGCGTGATGTTGTTAGATGCCAACAAAGCCCGATAGTCGGCAATATCGCGCACAATTCCATCTCCAAAACACGCCTTATTAGCACATTTTGACGTGGCGTAGGTGTTAAGGCCAACCTCGTTACCGTTTTTGTCAAACGACGGACCGCCGCTATTGCCAGGAGCAATTGGTACATCGGTGACAATTAGCTGGTGGTTATTGGTGTTTGATTGAGGAATAATATATTCAACCGTCCCCTGGGTCACGCTTGGCACAGTCTTTGTGTCGGTGGTCGATAAGCCACCATCAACGAAAGCCGGAAAACCAATGGCCGTTAACTCCGAGCCGACGTTTAGATTATTAATTGAACCAAGCTGAACCGTCGGAAATGATCCGCTAGCTTTTAGAATTGAGACATCAGAGTTGGTGCTATTGGCCGACATCTGACTATCGGAAATTCCGCCCTCGTTCGCAATAAGGCTAAGATCTACGTCAGCAGCCACAAACTTAGCCGGAATAACGGTAGCGCTGGTTTTTAAAGCAAAGCCATTACTGTCTAAGGTATACCGTATTGGATCGTTGGATGTTTGGACGGCGTAGCTATAATCAAGCTGACCAGATTGAATTAGCTGCGCCGGCACCAACGAGCCCAGTGCCGAAATAGCGCTTAGCGCCTGTTGGTCGCCGGTGCGGGCAGCTGCCAAAAGGCTGTCGCTGTCATCTTGCGTGGCGGCGCCAATTTTAACCAGGTAGCCATAAAGCGTGTGGAGGTTCGACAAAAGGTTGTCACTAGACGACATATTAATAAAGCCGGACACCAAATCTTCTGGGGTTAAGCGAGTCACGTGGCCGTTAGTGGCAATGTAGCCATCGCTAGACACGAAAGAGCCACTACCAACCCCGCCGGCGCAGGCATGTTTAAGCGTCAGACCGACCGAGCCGTCTGGCAATAGCAAATTCACGTCGCCACAGGCAGCTGTGCCAATACGCACCACTGCCGGCTGGTTAGCGGCCACAACATTAATAATCGTCTTGTCGTCTAATTTGTTAGGTACGTTAGACGTACCTGTCGGCAACTCGCTGGTATTACTCGCTAAAACTGTTTTGGCAACATAGTCAGACACCAGGCGGCCATCAACAAACGACAATTGGCTGCTATCAAAATTGCCGTAGTTAATACTTTTAATCACAGCATCGAACATCGGCACAACATCGGTGGTTGTCGTGTCAATTGGCAAGATTGAAATAAAGTAAGGTCGGTCGTTTTGAACGGTTAGATAATAGATTGCTTGTATCGACGAATCAATACCGAATGTTTTACTACTGTAGGAGTAAACGATTTTACGATAAGCGATGCCGTTAATAGTCAAGTCGGTCGTACTGGTTGGCTGCATCTGTTGTGACGCCTCACTGGCATTTGTGGCGTCGGTTAAAATATCAAGTTTTGATTTATTTTGATTTTGCGGCAAATTGACACGGTTGGTCCAGTAGTCGCGGCGAATGTTAGTTATGATGTCGAGTTCTGGCGCGCTCGAACCGAGCTTGCCGATTTTGGAGTTAGCCGGGAATTTAAATTTCACAATGCTGTAAGGACGGCGCTGGTCAAGTTCTTTATCACTGTAGCTATTGCCCGAAACGTATTTGTCTGTCGACGAGGCGTCGGTAGTTTGCCCCTCGGCCGTAAAAGTTGAAGTATTATAGGTTACCGAAAAGCCTAATGATGAATTAATGGTGCGGCTAGAGGTGGTGCCGTTGGTCACCAGCTGAGCCGCGCGTTGTTCAGGTGTGCCGGCCGCAACCTTAGGTGCGATACTATTAAATAGCAAATAGATAGCCACCCCAGCCAGAATAACTACGGCAGCGGCAATGATAATAATTGTGCGCTTTAAATGCTTAGCCAGCCCAGTTTGGTGATTGGGGCTATTTTTGACCCTGTTAATAATAGACGATCGTGGCTCCGACGGTTTTATATCCATAATGACTTAAGTATATCATAAGCATTTCGCAACACACCAAGAAAAAAGACCAGACACGCTGATCTTTTTTCATTGGTGCGCGCGAGAGGACTTGAACCTCCACGTCCTTGCGAACACTAGCACCTGAAGCTAGCGCGTCTACCAATTCCGCCACGCGCGCATGCAATCTGGTAACTTACCAAGCATAGCGTTTCAAGGGGTATTTTTCAAGTACCGAGTTTAGTTAGACGTGCTTGACGGCTTTGCGTAGCGTACCACCGTTTGGCAGTACCCAGCCAAGCAGCGTTATGGCTAAAAGCACCGCGAAACCGCACATAATCGACGGGATGGCCGCCATGGTGGCCGGGTTGATTAAATTGGCGGTCACGGTTGGGATTATAAACACCATATAGCCAACGGCTAAAGACAGCAGGGCGGTTTTAGTGCGAGGGTTATTGGTGCGTTCGCGCCACAGCATACTTAGATACACACCAATCGCCAGTAGCCCAAAATAGTAGACACCGTAAAGCCGCATGGAATCGGGGTGCGCCCGAAAGATAACATAGTTACCGGCGCACACTTGGCTGGTCAGCGCGTTATCGACCACCAAAAAGTAGACCACAAAAGCCGCACAAGCAGCATAAAGTAGGCTTTGCCACAGAAGCGAACGTTTGCCGGCCAGCGCCATAGCTAAGCTGATACCAAGTGGTGGTAGCAAGGTAATCGAGATATAACCAATGCGGGCCCAAGTTAAACCAGGCAAATTAATCACCTCGCAAATCATATATTCGGCCAGTTGAAAAATGCCCAAAAAAACAAGAATAGCCACCACCAGCTTGCCTACCCTATCCATCTTGTAGCGAACAATGGTATAAATAGCGCCAAAAATCTCAATAAAGAACGTCGCCAACATGACAGGGGGCGAAAAGCAAAAGGTCTTGTTTTTATACATTATAGACTCGGTGAGTAGTCGGCTAAATCAACCTGCTCATAGCTGTCGCGCAGCAGACCTGCTAGTTGCTTGACCTCGGTTGGTTGCTTGACGCCTGGATTAAGGATGCCGAACGGGTCAAAGATTGTCTTAATCTGCTTATAGACCTCGGCGACATCTGGCTCTAGTAGCGACCAGGCCACTTCGGCTTTTAAGCGTCCCTCGGCAGCGGTTCCCGTAAATGTTCCGCCGGTTCGCTGTACTAGCTCTGAGTAGTCATTAATGAGTCGGAAAACCTTTTGTTTGTCACCAACCTGGTCGAGCCGCAGAACCGGTCGTGCAAACACGGCTCCACTTAGAACGTCGGTTTTAAGCGGTAGTTTTAGATGGTGTTTTTCAGCTAAAGCCTCGACAGCCATCGCAAACTCCTCGTGCCGCTGGCGAGGAATAAGCGCCCCATCAACTAGTGGCGGCATTGATTCGGTATCCGTATCGGGCGTTAACAATGCTGCATAGACAGACCGAATAGCCTCCAGGTCTTCGGCGGTTCGAGTCTCAGAGCTAATGAATGGCACGCCAAACTTTTTTAATAGCTTAACCGTCTTTTTTAGTTTGTGGCGCAAGGCGCGATCGCTGAAGTCAACGAAGTTAGCGTAGACAACCGACCCTATGGCCGCGCCTTCGCTCTCGTCGTCGAATAAAGCATATAGCTTACCTTTGTCTTGAGCCTCTTGGAACAGAGCGCCGTCAAGCGTCTCGAGCGACGATGGCTCAAGGGTTATTAGGGCGTCGGTCAGGTCACGGGCCGCCGCCGGACTATCGGCAGTAGCAATAATCGTCACTTGATTTGGACTGTAAAATTCAGTGTTCATGACGATCTCCGAAATAATACCCAAACTGCCCTGACTACCAATGATTAAAGGTGTTAGGTCAATTGAGCCATCACGATCACGCACCTTTGCAATACCAGCATAGCCAGTCCTATCACCATCCAGGCCGGCGATCTTGTTCGTAATCACTTCTTCGTTGTCGTCAAGTAAAGCGTCTATCTTGCGGTAAATATCACCCTCAAAAGTCTGCAAACCTTTTTTGTGGTTAACGTCACGCTTTGACACGCGACTAGTTTCGATTAAGTCACCGTTTGCCAAAACCACTTCCAGGCGAGTCACTTGATCGGCTAAACGGGCCGATCCAGACCTTGCCGCTAGGTCGTCGGCCAATGCTCCGCCGACAGTTACATAGCTGTCACCGTTCGGCGCACCCGGTAAGTAAAGGCCATGCCATTGTAAAATATCATTAACTGATTTAATCGTTGCCCCAGGCTGCACGTGGACAAAGCGATCCTTGACGCCCAGGTGAATAACCGAGTTAAGGTGTGCTTTGTCGACAACCAAAATACCCTTGCCAATCGCCGCACCGGTTGTGTTGCTGCCGCCGCCGCGAGCGGTTAGGCCTAGTACGTGTCCTTTTTCGGCTAGTTGCCACGCAAACCGAGCCACTTTGCGAATATCGCTAGTTACCCTTGGATAAATGATAAGTTCTGGTATTAATGTTAGTACGCTGCTGTCGTGGGCGTAATGCCTACGAATAGTCTTGGAGCTCGCCACCTCACCCAATAAGTGCTCATTTAGATACTCGGATATTTTACTCATCGTTTCCCCTGCAACTTTTTGCTTGGTTCTATCATAACATAAGCTGATTAGACTAGTAAGCATAGTTTGCAAACAGAGTACATTTTGCTATAATTACCAAGTTCGTATGCGAGTGGTGACTGCGTGAAACGCAAGTTATGGGTAGACACGCTAGCGTAGCGAGCATTTGCGCGAGTGGTGAAATTGGTAGACACGCTAGCCTTAGGAGCTAGTGCCTTCGGGCGTGCTGGTTCAAGTCCAGTCTCGCGCACCAAAAAGATTAGACCCTTCTGGGTCTTTTTTATTAAGTCACATCGAACTCAGCGATCAATCTGCAGTTGCCTATGTATATCTGAGCTAATCTCTCCCATAGCTTGCATGGAAGCTATGTACGCATCATATGACTCAACCTGTTCTGCGGAATCAGGCGATATCCTCATAAGTATGGCCAGTTCTTCGTTGCGGACAACTTTCTGTAGGTGTGTTAAATAATTGTCGCTTCCAAAAAGTATAGCTGCCGTATTATCATCGTACTTGACCACAAGACTTTTTATGTGAGAAGGGGTATTTCTAGCTGGAAAATCAACGCCACTCTTGGAACGTATAGACGAGGCCTGAACTAGCAAGTTATACGGAAATGCCTTATTGCGATAATCATCATTGGGTTGTCGCGGTACAACTACGGTCGAGCCGTTGGCCTGAGCTCGGTTTAACATTACCGCCAGCTTTCCATCGGGCAAGTATTGTGAGGTATAGACTATACATTCCGGTTTGGCGGTTCCAAGCTGACCGTCAATAACATATTCATTGCGCTCTGGATTAATTAGTTTTTCTGCCATAACGTGAATAAAAGGCAACCGAGCCGGATCACCAACATTATTGTAATCGTGGATAAGCGTAACCCAGTCCCCAAAAGACTCTTGCCATATATGGCCACCGGCACTTCTTAGGCGTGCATTAGGCGTCAAAAGCCTAGTCACAAACTCACCCATATGCAACCCTCGCGGCCCATCGAGCTTAACGGCCAGATTATTCATAGTTTCTACATCTGACGTTGTAAGATTACCGGTCGTGATCGTTGTTGATGATATGCCGGGTTTGTCAGATAGAATTACGCCGCCTTTTTGGTGAGTAGTGGCCCAATGTTGAGCAAGATGCATACTGGTAAGGACGCGCGACAGCGTGGCGTCTGCGGCCGACTGTTTTCTCGGTCCTAAATTATCAATTGCGTCGGCTTCATATAACTTTGTAAGCCAAGATGCCGTACTGGCCGCATTGGTGGCGCGAATCTCCCTCTCTTCCGCGCTTAGCATAGGCCACCAGTTAGGAAAATCTCGATTATTAACCCTTGTAGTCTGCCTGACATAGCGCATGTCTAACGCTAGTCGGGCATCAACACCTCGTTGACGAGCTTTGATTAGCGAGGTTAAAGCTGTTGCTAAAATTGAGTCAGTGTCACTAGGGGTAACTTCTAGCTGCATCGCAAACAGCCTTGCCGTGGTCGCCTCACCGACTTTTTCAGCAAAGTCCTGCAAAAACTCGCCATGGCTAAGGGGTGTTACTTCACCGCTAATCATACACAGGCATTATAGCACTACACCTTAAGATATTACGTGCTAGAAAGTATTAATCTAAAAATGAGGACGCCTAAGTATCCTCTTTGCGGTAGAATGCGAGAGTCGCGGTTCCGTAACTACCAAAAATTGATAATTGAACTTCAAAGCCAATAAAGTAAATCAATACTACACCAACACCGATGCCAAACGTTAACAAACAAATAGCTGCCTAATGATTCGATATGCCTCCTCTACTTTTACGATACTTGAAGAGACTTGACGGCCCGGCGCTATATGTTACTATTACATCGTGACGGCGTTTAGCCCAAGCTGGTTCATTCAACCATAGGCAGGCAGTGCATATTTAGACTGCCGTGACACTCGCGGAGACATCAATGGCGGGCTGCAGGAACCCGAAGAAGTGCGACGGCATTCACTACATCTGTGGCTACTGCCGTCTCGCATATCCCAACCTCGCTGCGCAGTACGATGCGCGCAAGCGCGAGCAGCAGCAGGGCGGTGGTGGGCGTCGACGCCGCAACAACAACGGCAACGGGGCGTACGGAACCATGGGTTCTCGTAGTATGTACTACGAGGAGAAGCCCGATGGCTCGACTGACATCTTCCCCGACGGGATGCCGCGTGGTCACCACGACGACTTCCCACACGACCACATCGTGGTCGACACCGACGGCGACGTCGGCTTCACCCGCATTGACGGAGAGGTGACGATGGACAATGATGACTAGCGTTTAATTCGCCACCAAACGCACACCATCACAGAAGAGTTTTTAAAACTCTACATCCCGGGCCATGATGTAAAACCGGCCCAGATTTATTTGTTAATATTGATATGAATATGAAACACCCATTAGAAGAATTCGGCATTAACGAGCAAGTCAAAATTTTAGAGACGGGCAATATTGGTTATGATAACCTTCGCTATGTTTTATATAAAACTCTTGACCAGTCGGGCGCACAAGCCAAATACCTGCTTAAGCTAATCGGCTATATGACTATTGATGATTTTGACAATCAAGACGCTCGCGATATCGATATAAAACCATTATCTTGGATAGTACCGACAGATATGATAAATAAACTTGGCGTAAAAACTATTCCTTTCTATCTGCCAGCTAATGTTCGCCTAAAAGATATCTCTGTGTGGCCAGACGATTTAAACGGTAATGCGGTGCGTTTACTTTATGTAAATCTCCTGAACGACGAATCTTCTTACCGGTCTCTATGATTAAAACGAACGCTCCATCAACGTGAAGTATCTGAAGACATATAGATTAAAAACAAAAAGAGGACGCCTAAGCATCCTCTTTTCGGTAAAACGCGAGAGCCGCGGTTCCGTAACTACGATTATCCACCACAACAATCCCATTAGCGGTCGGCGCCTCACGTCTACCTGGATATGATATTACCATAAGCCCGTCACTTTTCAACAGCCCCGCTAATTTCATAACGGTGGATAGCTGTGGGTCATAGTATGGCGGATCAGCAACAATTATGTCATAGCTTTCATTTTCAGAGGTGGAAAGCCAGTTTTCAACGCTTGTTTTAATTAATGTTGTAGAATTTGCAACTCCAAGGTCGACAATATTTTTTTCGATGTTTTTAATCGCTATACGGTCGCGTTCGATAAGCGTTAGCTGCCTGGCGCCACGGCTCAAAGCCTCGAGGCCAATACTGCCGCTACCGGCAAAAGCATCTAAGACTCTGGCGTCGACAACTTTTTGGCCAATTATATTAAATAATGCGTTGCGAATACGCTCGCTCATGGGGTGCGTTCGATCGCTGTCCGAGCCTTCAATGCTTCGACCGCCAAATTTACCAGCGATCAGGCGGACGTTCACTTGCCAGCCTCGACTGCAGCAGCATACCAGGCCAGCGCAACCGTCTCAACAATGCGCGGAATCAGTAACCGACGCGACTGAAAAGCCAGGTGCCGCGTCCAGCCGCGGTTATGGAATTCTTCGTACATATGAAGTTCATTTATATCGTGCAACGCCTCTTTAAAAACCTGTTCGATACCATCGTCAACCACGTGCTTACGGGCAGTTTCCGATAGTTTTAGTTCACGTAACGGTGACAGCGCTGTAGCCGTAACGACACCAAACTCAAATTGATAATGGTCGGTAAAGGTACCTTTTGAGCCCCAATAAGCCCAGTTTTTTGTCAACGTATCAATATGCGTGTCCCCGTGAATCACTGTTTTTTTAAGAAAACTGGTGCGCTCTTCGTTGGACATACCAAACAGCTCTTCGATTTTTTCAGCTAGCGGATAGTGGTGGGCCGGGGTTAGGCCGTCGACAATAGCGTGCGCCAGCCAAGCCGCCTCAAAAGCGGCGCGAATTTCATTTTTAGCTTTTAGCGCCGCCGCTAGATTGGTGAAATGATCGTTGATCATATCGATTAGACCGCGGTCAGCTGGGTTATTCGGGTCGATATAGTGCCACGGCTCATCTTGGGCTGGGCTTTTACGTTTAATGCCGTCGGGGCCGTTTTTACCTTCGAAGCGCAGGATTAGTTTGAGTGCCGGAAATTTGGTACTAACCGGCAAGGCGCTCATCGCGCAACGACGCGCAACCTTATCAATCCGTTGATGGACACCCGCCAGATTACCGGAACCGTGGCGAAGCGTTGTACCTGAATACATAAAAGTTAATTCCTTAATTAAGAGTTGTTAGCCGCTGATACTTATCAACCTGTGCTGCCAACTGCTTATATTGTAACAGGTTTATGCTATTTTCAACGAACCATTTAGCCTGTTTTTGAGCGCGCGCAATCAGCTTAGTGTCGGCCAAGGTTGCGATTTGCAAGTTCAGTTCACCGTGTTGAGCGCGCCCATAAATTTCGCCCGGACCGCGCAGCTTTAAGTCAACTTCGGCTAGATAAAACCCGTCGTTCGATTTTTCGATTTCTTGTAAGCGTTTGGTTGGCTTAGCGCTAGTACTAGTGACCAGATAACAGTAGCTTTGATGCGTGCTGCGACCGACCCGACCCCTTAGCTGATGGAGCTGGCTTAACCCAAAGCGGTCGGCGTCTTCAATAATCATAACCGTGGCGTTGGGCACATCAACCCCGACCTCGACCACTGTAGTACTGACAAGAATGTCATAATCACCAGCGGCAAACTTTTGCATGACGGCGTCTTTTTCAGCCGACTTCAGTCGGCCATGTAGCAGACCGATGCGCCGGTGCTTGAAGACCGAGTTTTGTAGACGTCGGTGCTCGGCCTCGACGCTTTTAAGCTCGTTGTTCGGATCGTCGTCGATTAAATTGCAAATTACATAGGCCTGCCTGCCAGCCGCTAACTCTTCGTCAACTAATTTATAGAGTTGGGCTCGGCTATTTGGCGACCAAAGCTTAGTTTTAATTGGCAGCCGACCTTTTGGCCGCTCGTTCAAGATTGAAATATCCAGCTCGCCATACAGTGTCAGCGCCAAACTACGCGGAATCGGCGTGGCTGTCATGGCAAGCAAATGTGGCATCCGGGTCGACTTTTTTAGTAATTCCTGGCGCTGCGCGACGCCGAAGCGGTGTTGTTCATCAATAGCCACAAACCCAAGCTTTTTGAATTCTACGCCTTCTTGAATAAGGGCGTGCGTACCAACCACCACATCGATGCCACCACTACTAATAGCCCGGTAAAGCGCCTGGCGCGCCGCCCCCTTGACACTACCCGTCAACAACCCGACTTTGACGCCGAACGGCGATAGCAGATTGTCAAGCGTGGCGGCATGCTGGGTGGCTAATATTTCAGTCGGTGCCATAATCGCCGTTTGAAAACCGGCTTCATGCGCTTGACGCGCCGCCAGCCCGGCCACAACCGTCTTACCCGAACCAACATCACCCTGTAATAGGCGGTTCATAGGGGTAGATTTTTCAAAATCCTGCAAAATTTCCCAGGCGGCCCGCCGCTGAGCGGCGGTGAGTTCGAAAGGCAGATTGGCTACAAATGCCTTAATCGTTGGCTGGTGGAATGGCATCGGCCAACCCTCAAGCTTGGCGTTAGCCTGTTTGTTAAATTGGCTAGCCAGCAGCAACTGGAACAGCTCTTCAAAAGCAAGGCGCTCTTTAGCTCGGCTAACGTCCGCTAAGGTTTCTGGAAAATGCATACCCATTAGGGCCTGGGCGTAGCTAACCAAGCGCTCGCTAGCGACAATTTCGGGCGGTAAGGTTTCTGGCATTAAGCTGACCAAAGGTCGCAACTCGTGCATTAACTTACGCACCAAGGTCGGCTTGAGCCCTTTGACCGAGCGATAAATTGGCAGCAAGCGGTCAGTTTGAACTGGAACATCACTCACCTTTTCGGCGCTCGGGTTACTGAGTTGATAACGATTGTAGCTAAATTCGTAGTTGCCCGAAAAATAAAACTCTTCGCCAGTCTTAAGCTGCGTCTCGCGATAAGGCTGATTAAACCAAACGGCATGCAATTTGCCGGTGCTATCAGCTAACGTGGCCGTCGTCACTCGCATACCACGCCTAACGATCCGCGTTGAAATCGACTGACAAACCGCCTTAATCGTGGCGTTACCAGGCTTAAGGTCGGCGATGGTTGTAACTTCTGAAAAATCCTCGTAGGCACGCGGCAAAAAGGTCACTAAATCTTCAACGGTGTGCAAGCCGGCGGCCGCCAGTTGTTCGGCAGTGCGCTCGCCGACGCCGCGAATTTTAGTTAGCGAAGAGGCTAAGTTCATGATTTAAGTATAGTCTTTGCCGACCTAACGAACGAGTAAAAAGCTGTTTTTGCCTTTTTTCACCATCGACGGGGCGATTAGCGCAATATCGTCGGAAACCTTTTGGCCATTAACCGATATCGCACCATTACTAATCAGGCGCTTAGCGTCGCCGTTGCTAGCCGCCAGACCGCTCACGACCAAGCTTTCTACCAGCTGGCCTGCTGCGGTGGTTGGAATCTCGCAGGTTAACATCTCTAATTCGTCATCTGTTAAATCGCCAACTCCGGCGCCGTCGAATAAACTAGCGGTGACTTTTTCAACACTCAAAACCCGTTCTTCGCCGTGAACTAGCTTCGTCACTTCGTGGGCTAATGTTTTTTGAGCCAAACGAGCGCTCGGATTAGCCTGGGTTTCGGCCGCTATATGGTCAATGTCTACTTTTGGTAATAGCGTGAAAATCTTGAGGTAGTCAATCACGCCGGCGTCGTCAACGTTGAGCCAGAATTGGTAAAACTTGTAGACGCTAGTTTTGTTAGTGTCAAGCCACACGGCACCTTCTTCGCTTTTACCAAACTTGCGGCCGGTATTTTTATTTAAAATTAGTGGCGCGGTGTAGACATTCGCCTCGGCGTTTTCAAGTTTTCGGATCAGTTGGACACCAGTAACGCTATTACCCCACTGATCGGCACCGGATACCTGCAAAGTGATGCCTTTTTCACGGAAAAGGTGTAAAAAGTCGTAGCCCTGAATCAGCGAGTAGCTAAATTCGGCGTAACTAATACCGTTGCCGTCGGCGCCAAGTCGGGTTTGCACAAACTCACGGCCTAACATCGAGCTAAGCGGTACATTTTTACCAATTTCGCGTAAGAAATTGAGGTAGCCCATATCTTTGAACCAGTCAAAATTATCAACAATTTCAAACGGCTGATCGGCAAACAGCGATCGATATTGATTGGCGATACTATTTTTGTTGTATTCGACTTCTTCGAGCGGCTTGAGCTCGCGTTCCTCAAGTTTGCCATCTGGGTCACCGATCATGCCCGTAGCGCCGCCGACCAAAAGGGTGGCTTTATGACCATGGTCAATAAAGTGGCGAATCATCAAAGCCATCGCTAGTTGGCCAATATGCATACTGTCGGCGCTAGGGTCGACGCCCCAATAAAAAGAGATCGGCTCTCCGTCTAGCGGTGATAGGTCGTCGTAGGTGGTCTGGTTGATAAAACCACGCCACTGTAGTTCTTCGGAAAGCTTCATGTCGTCTCCTTATCTGTTATTACTTTGGTAGTATACAAAATATCCAGCTTTTTTGCACCTATGTTGTGCTATAATGTCTCGTAGATATTGCTTATGGGAAAGAGATAATCACGTGGCTAAAAAACCATCACGTTCGCGTAAATTAAGCGTCTATTCTAACTTATCGAATCGCCGTAAGACGAACCGAGAGATGAATATAAGGCGCAAAGCTGAAGCACGGGCCAAATTACCAAAGAACCCTGTTAAGCGTTTTTTCTACCGCTTACACCCTAAGCGCTTTTGGGCCTATTGGTTCAGTAAACAAGGCCTGTTTATGGCCCTTAAAATCACCGGTATAGCGCTGCTGGTTATCTGTTTGCTTGTTGGGGCGCTGTTTGCCTATTTCCGCAAAGACTTAAACTCGATTAACCCCGACGAGCTAGCCAAGCGCGTCCAAACTACCGTTACCAGGTACTACGACCGCAACGGTAACCTGCTGTGGGAAGATACCGGTGGCGGCAACTACAAGTTAGTCGTGCCGTCCAGCGACCTGAACCCGTACCTCAAACAAGCAACCGTCTCAATTGAAGACAAGAACTTCTACAAACACGGCGGCGTCAGTATTAGCGGTATTATTCGCGCCGGCTTGTCCGACCTAAGCGGCGGCCAGGTACAGGGCGGCTCAACGCTGACCCAACAGTTAGTTAAGCAGGTCTTTTTAGCCAACGAAGCCAGCAATCGCGGCATCAGCGGTATACCGCGCAAGATTAAAGAGGTCATTTTAGCCTTTGAGGTTGAGCGCATGTACACTAAAGACCAGATTATCACTATGTACCTTAACGAATCGCCTTATGGTGGTCCGCGTAACGGCGTTGAGTCTGGCGCCGAAACCTATTTCGGCGTTTCAGCCAAAAATGTTACCCTGCCAGAAGCGGCTTTACTAGCGGCTATTCCGCAAGATCCGTCATGGTATAACCCCTACAACACGCCAGGTAATGCCGACCTGATTGCTCGTCAGCACACCGTCCTAGACGATATGGCCCAGCAGGGCTATATCACCAAACAACAGGCCGAGGACGCGAAAAAAGTACCAATCCTCGATTCGCTCAAACCAGAAGCCGATCAGTACCAAAACATGCAGGCGCCATGGTTTGTTCAGATGGTGCGCCAAGAATTAATTAACAAGCTAGGTGCTAGCGTCGTGGGTCAAGGTGGCTTAACCGTCAATACAACCCTTGATATTCGCATCCAGAACAAGCTGCAAAGCGCTATGGATGATATGTTCAATAGCTATATTCCGAACTGGGCCGGTTTCACCGACGCCGCCTCGACTATTGAGGATAATCAGACAGGACAAATTCTGGCAATGATGGGTAGTCGCAGTTGGGACTATCCGGGCTTTGGTCAAACTAATGCCGCCACGAGTTATATCCAGCCAGGATCAACCATCAAGCCGCTAGTATACGCTCAGCTATTCCAGCAAAAACCGGCTGGTCAGCAAAACTATGGTAGCGGTAGCTTATTCAATGACTCGGCCACACCGCAAGTTGAAGCTTTATACGGCGCGCCTTTGAACGACGACGACGGCAGGAGTAAGGGTATGATTACCGTTCGCGATGCCTTGGCTCAATCACGTAATATTCCAGCCGTGCTGGCTATGTATGTCAACGGCGTGCATCCAACTATCGACGAAATCCACGCCATGGGTGCCAATAGTTACTGTACCCAAGGCGCCGACAAACAAGTTGGCCTTGCGGCCGCCATTGGTGGCTGTGGCTTGCGTCAGGTTGACCTAGTGAATGCCTATGCCTCGTTAGCTCGCGGCGGCGTCTACAAACCGCAATCTGATATTTTGTCGGTTACCAATAGTTCGGGTCAAACGCTCATGAAATGGGCCGACACCAACGGCACACGAGTTGTTGATCCGCAATCAGCTTACATCGTTAGTAACATCTTGAACGACGAGGTCGCCCGAGAGCCATTGGACGGTTACCATGCCAAAGGTATGTGGTTCCCGAACATTCAAACCGCTACTAAAACTGGTACCTCAGACAAAAATGGCAACGCAAAGGATATTTGGATGATGAGCTACAGCCCAGTTGTTAGTATGGGCGTATGGTTCGGTAATCCAGATACCTCAATCTTAAAGAACGGTACATCGTCACTACCAGGCGCAATTATCGCCAAGGTTATGCCTTATATTCACCAGGACATTTACCAACCGGCCGGTAAGTGGAAGCCAAACCAGTGGTTCACCGCACCAACCGGTATCCAAACTGTCGGTAAAGAGATTTACCCATCTTGGTGGAACAAGAGCCAGGGTCAAAGCAATACTAATATGGACTTTGATCGAGTTTCAAAACGCATCGCCACCACCTGTACGCCACCAGCAGCTAGAGTCAGTCTTGGCGTTACCCAGACAACCGACCCAATCAGTAAGCAGCCTGTGATTATCGCTCCGGCCGGCTACGACGGCGCTGGCAAGGATAACGTCCACGGCAACGAGGACGGCACCGGCTGTATTACCCAAACACCAACCATTGAGTCGATCACCATTGGTCCTGACCACTCAGCCGTCGCCAGCGGTAGCGGTCCCTTCACGATAACCGTAACCG
>DAIDJW010000010.1 GCA_027451185.1 Candidatus Saccharimonadota bacterium | reverse complement strand
AGTTTGCAAGACAAGGACGTGAGCGACGTTGCACGCAAGCTGAGTATGGTGTGGAACATGTACGACTTCTTTACGATGTACGCCGAAGTTGACGGTTGGGAATTTGACCCGGAAAAACCATTTACCCTCAACCCCGATGATTTAACTAATCCGCTCGACAAATGGATCGTGTCACGGGTTCACCAGCTGAATCAACACGTCACCGAGCATATGGACGCCTATAACATTCCCGAGGCTATGGCCGAAGTGCTGCCGTTTATTGACGACGCCTCAAACTGGTATGTCCGCCGTTCGCGCCGCCGTTTTTGGAAATCGGAAGATGACGGTGACAAAAATGACGCCTATCGAACACTGCATTATGTGCTGATAAAATTGTCGGTTATCTTAGCGCCGTTCGTGCCATTCCTGGCCGAAGAGCTTTACCAAAAATTAGGTGGCGGCAACGAATCGGTCCATTTGTTAAATTGGCCGACCAACTATTCGATCGACGAAGCCACGCTAACCTTTATGGCCGAAGCTCGCAAGATTATCGAGCAGGGCTTGGCGCTGCGTATGTTTAAGAGTGACGACGAGGCACAAGTGAAAATCCGCCAGCCGCTAAGCAAACTAAGTTACACCGGCCAAAAACTCGACCCATATTACGAAAACATGATTGCCGAAGAGGTGAATGTTAAGTCGGTTGAATATGCTGGCGCCGAAGGCGTCGAACTGGTGGTGCTGGATAAAACCATGACGCCAGAATTAAAGCGCGAAGGTTTGATGCGCGAAGTGGTGCGCGTGGTGCAAAACGCTCGCAAAGACGCCGGTTTGAACGTTGACGACCGGATTAGTTTAAGCCTAAGCACCGCCGACGAAGAACTGACAGCCGCCATAGCTGAGCACGCCGAAACTATTAAAACCGAAACCTTGGCGCTGGAACTGGGCAACAGCGAATATAGCTTTAAGGCCGACGTCAAAGTTGACGGCGCAGCGCTGACAGTTTCTCTCGAAAAAAGTCTGTCGTAGTGAACGCTTACCCTGAGTATTGACATTTTGTATTAGTTATGCTTAAATAAGGTCACTGCTAAATTAAAACAAAAAGTTAAACAACATGTCGATTCTAAAATATCTACAACTTCAACCAGTCGATCCCAAAAATGACGGTACCGATGATAGCGACCTGGATCAATACGACCAAGACGAGACTATTTCGTTAAAAGATAATCTTAACGGCGAAGAACTCGACCGTGAGTGGACCACCATTGTTAATGATCTTGAAAAAGACCCAAGTTGGTTTAAGTTCGACGACGAATAGGTCATACTATATATATGGAAGTTTCCGACCAGGAATTTGACCGGCTAATTAGTCGAGCAATGGATGAACTGCCGCAGCAATATATTAAAGGTCTCGACAATGTCGCGATTGTTTATGCTGACTGGCCAGACGAATACCAGGCGCAAAAGTCGGGTTTGCGCGCTGGTAGTATTTTATTGGGACTTTACGAAGGAATTCCGCTGACCAAACGCGGGGCGGGGTATAGTTTTGTGTTGCCCGACAAAATCACGCTTTTTAAGAAGTCGATTTTAATGATTGTTCATAATGAAACCGAGTTGTTTGAGCAAATTAAACACACCTTGTGGCACGAAATCGCTCATTATTACGGCTTGAATCACGCTGATATTCACCGCCTAGAGAATAACTAGTCGAGCTGTTGTGACATTTATCACAGTTTCTAGCAAATTTCATTGCTAGTTGTTTTAATTGGTGCTACGCTAAGCTTAGATGCAGGTGAAACTTTAAGTTTTGGTGGGGCGGTGGATTATCCACCAAAGGGAGATGTTAGTACGCCACAATCGAAGGCGCGCAAACACAAAGGGCCGCGCTAGCAGTCTTGGTGGCTATTGCCTGGTGGTTGATTGCTGGCTATAGGCGCAATTCTGAAGAATCATAATAATCCAGAAATTAAAAACGGCCTGAAATAAAGGTCGTTTTTAATAAGCACAAAACTTGCTATACTGGAGGCATAAGCAATACGTAATGGTTAAACAGACATATCATAAACCAACCAGACGCCGTACGCTGGCTCATCACGCAAAGCATATCTTTGTGCCACACAAGGGTAATAACTACCGACCACACTTAATTCGCTGGCGAGGACTGGCTCTAGTAGCGGTATTGTCGTTAATCATTCAAATTAGCTATGGTCTGATGACGACCGGCCAATGGGCGGTACTCGGTAGTACATCGAATATCACGACATCTCAGCTAGTAGCCGATACCAACAGAGAGCGCGAAAAAGCGGGTCTAGGTGATTTAGTCGAGAATCAACAGTTGTCGCAGGCGGCATTTCTGAAAGCTAATGATATGTTCAAGCACAACTATTGGGCCCACACCTCGCCAAGTGGCATTACGCCATGGTATTGGTTTGCTCAAGTTGGCTACAATTATCAAAGCGCCGGTGAGAATCTAGCTAAAAACTATCCCACCGCCGACGCTACTGTGGCCGCCTGGATGAATTCACCGACACATCGCGCTAACGTGTTAGACGATAAATATGTTGATGTCGGGTTTGCCGTGGTTGATGGCGTTCTGAGTGGGCGAGTGACAACTTTGGTTGTGGCGGAATACGGGCAGCCGGCTAGCCCAGGCCTGCAAATAGCGCCAGTCTTTAACGTCTCATCGACTAACGATAACTCAAACAACCCACTAACTTACTTTGGTAGTGCGATTCAGTCCTTAAGCCCAGCTTCAATCGGTGTAATGGCGTTGCTGGTGCTGGTGGCGTTCGTCGCCATGGCCGCCCAAGCTTATCGCAAAAAACTACCTAAGCCATGGCGTGACAGCTGGAAAGTACATCACGGAGCTTACACGCTTGTCGGTGTTATGATTGTCATGCTGTTGCTAATTTTGGCCACCGGCGGCGGCCAGCTATAACCCGCATTTACAAACAGATTTCTATCTGTTATAATGAGTTACTGACTACCAACTAATTAAGGAACCAAACATGGTAAAAGCAGTCGTAAAAGTCGGCGGTAAGCAATATGTTGTCGCCGAAAAAGAGACCCTACTGGTGGACCGCCTCCAGGAAGGCACGAAAGAGCTCACTTTGGACGCTCTGCTGGTAATCGATGGCGACAAAACAACAGTTGGCGACCCAACTGTCAAAGGCGTCAAGGTTACCGCCAAGGTTGTAGACGAAGAGGTCAAGGGCAACAAGCTCCGCATCATTCGCTACAAAGCTAAAAAGCGCGTTGACACCCAAACCGGTCACCGCCAAAAATACTCACGTATCGAGATCGCCTCGATCAAATAGAGCCCCGGAAGCTGAATACCGCTTCTCTAGAGTACACTTTTAAAATAGGCTTCCCGTGGAAGTCTATTTTAGCGTTCGGCTGAAATCCGTAGGGACGGCCACGGATTTCACAGCCTCTGTCGAAGCGGTATTCAGCTTCCGGGGCCAACTGACCCGATAAGGTCTAAGCGAGGGATTGCAAAATCGGCTGTTTTAACCGATTTTGGCCAAACGCCTAACTGTACTTCCTGTGGAAGTGCAGTTAGAGAGTGTGCCCGAGCGTGACCTTATCGGGTCAGTTGGCCATCCGAGAGCACGATGACTTGCGTGAAAACTTATTGCTCATGGTACAATAGTTTAAGAAGAGGACATAGACAAACAGTGGCCGCGATTATATCTGTGACTAATCAAAAAGGTGGGGTGGGTAAAACAACCACCGCTATTAATTTGGCGTATTATTTGGCTAAAGCCGGCCAAAAAACGCTTTTAGTAGACTGTGACCCGCAGGGCAACGCCACTAGCGGACTAGGTATTGATAAGGAAAAGCTAACCGCTACACTCGTAGAGGTTATGACTGGTAAATTAGCCATGGAGGCTGTGGTTATACCGACCGATTACAAGAATTTATGGCTGGTGCCAACCGAATCTAGCCTAGCTAATGCCGAGGTCGAATTGGCTCAGGCCGATAAGCGTTTCTCGCGACTTAAGACAGCCCTTGAAACGGTTGCCGATAGCTATGACTATGTCATTATTGATAGCCCACCGAGCCTGAGCTTACTCACGGTTAACGGCTTGATTGCGTCGAAGTATGTTTTACTGCCTGTGCAGACCGAGTTTTATGCCCTAGAAGGCCTTGGCCAGCTGCTGCAGACCATGAAATTGGTTCGCAAAGGTATGAACCCAATTTTGGAGCTGCTGGGTGTTTTACCGACCATGTACGATAACCGGACAACTCTAAGCCGCCAAGTACTTGATGAAATTAAGCGCAACTTTCCCGGACGGGTTTTTGACACGACAATTCCACGTAATATCCGTTTGGCCGAGGCGCCAAGCCATGGCCTACCGGTTGGTGTTTACGATAAATTCTCGAAGGGCTCGCGCGCCTACAAGGCGCTGGCCAAGGAGGTAACTACCCGTGTCGGCTAAAAAAGGTTTGGGGCGTAGTTTTGAGTCACTAATTCCAACCGACTTGCTTGATGAGTCGTTTGATCCAACCGCCAAGCAAGACGAACAGGTGAGTGACTTGCGCCAAATTAAACTGGCCGAAATTCACAACGACCCCGAGCAGCCACGTCGTAATTTTGATGAGGCTGGTATGGCCGAACTTGCCGCTTCTATTAAAGAGCACGGTGTTTTGCAGCCGATTGTCGTCATGCCACACAAGGGTGGCTACCAGATTGTTGCCGGTGAGCGCCGATTTCGCGCCAGTCAGATGGTTGGCTTAACTAAAATTCCAGCCTTGGTGCGCACCCTAAGCGCCCAGCATAAATTAGAGCTTTCGTTAATTGAAAACTTACAGCGCCGCGACCTAAATGCCATCGAGACCGCTACGGCGTATCTGAAACTACGCGATCAGTTTAACTTATCGCTCGAACAAATTGGCGAGCGAGTCGGCGGTAAGTCGATTAGTGCAGTTAGTAATACTTTGCGTTTATTAAAATTACCGAAAATTATCCGTCTAGCTATCGCCGAAGGCAAGTTGAGCGAGGGTCAGGCGCGGCCATTAATTGGCTTGGATGTGCCGCTGGCCGAGGGTCTGCTTAGGCGGATTGTCGACGAGAGCTGGAGCGCCCGGCAGATTGAACAATATATTGTGAATCTCAAAAAGGCGTCGCCTACCAAGTCGGTGCGGGCGGCTCAAAAATCGCAAACAGGTTACGAAGATCAGCTAGTAAGCTTGAAAAATCGTTTCCAAACCGAGGTCAAGATCCGGGTCAATGGTCGCGGCGCTGGGCAACTAGTTATTCCATTTAAAAACGAACAAGACTTCGACCGTATTAAACATTTACTCGGCGAATAAATAGCTAGTTATAAAAAGTCCGAATTTTATTGAACGGATAAATCCGTAAACTGACGGTGCCAATAACATCATAGAGTGGAATCGTGCCTAAGCCGTTACGTGAGTCAAACGAATAGTCGCCCTGACGATGGTCGCCGCTCACGAACAGCTGTCCAGCCGGCACAATCGTGTCAACCGAACCGCTGGTTGGACTGCCTGGCTCGCCGTGGTTATAATCGTCTGGGTTAAAACCTTTGGGATTAGCGGCGTTATAGACGGTGTATTTACCGTCTTTTAAGACAACGTGCTCGCCGGGCAAGCCGATAACGCGTTTGACGATGTATTCATCTTGCACGCCTGGCTCGTAACGAGGATTTTTAAAAACAATAATCTGCCCGCGCTGAGGCACAAAATCCTTATTCTCAAGGTGGGCGATTGTGACTGGCAGCCGGTTAATGATTAGCCGGTCATTGGTGTAAAGTGTCGGCTCCATACTTGGCCCAACTACGCTAAAACTTCGAAAAATGTAGGCATTAATAAAAATTGTGCCGATTATGACGCAGGCAACAAAAATACTGATATTAACCAGATCCTTGATGAGCGGATGGCGTGTGAAAAAACCGGCTTCCATAAACTTTTACTATTATACATGAGCCCAGCGCCAATGATAATATGATATTATAGAAGACAGCTATGGCTATGGAGCTTTTAAAATTCGTTAAGCGACGTTCATTTCTAAGTGAAGCGATCTATGTTGGCTTAAACGTCGTTTTGGGCCTGGCCCTACTGGCATCAATTGCATACACGCAATCGATTGCTTTAGGCTTGGTCTTAGTATTTGTTAGTAAATGGCGAGTAGCGGCGGTGCGGCCGCGTTATTGGTTTGCTAACCTTCAGGCTAATTTGGTTGATTTTATCGTCAGCATTAGTTTTGTGCTTGATCTATTTTTGATTAATAATTCGGCATACACCACAAGTGAACGCTGGGGGGCGATGATTGGTTTAACGGTTCTTTATATCGCTTGGCTGTTGTTCTTAAAACCGCGCTCCAGGCGTGTTTATATGGTTGCACAGGCCGGTGTCGCCCTGTTTTTGGGCACAGCGACGCTGTATGCATTCTCGTATGAATGGCCGGTATCGTTGGTAGTCATTATTATGTGGCTCGTTGGCTATGCTACGGCTCGTCACGTCTTAACTAGCTACGATGACGAAACGAGCGTGATGTTTTTGAGCTTATCTTGGGGTCTAGTCTTGGCCGAACTTGGCTGGCTCACTTACCACTGGACGATCGCCTATGCCGTGCCGTTTATGTCGGGGTTGCTGATTCCGCAGCTATCGGTCCTGGTGCTGGCGCTAGGATTCCTAATTTATCGTATATACGATTCGTTTTATCATCACCAGAAAATCCGCAGCCAAGACATTTTATTGCCGCTGCTGTTTATGATTGGTTTATTTATTGCGCTGCTAGTTCTGGTGCCGCTGATCAAGTGCGGTTCAGTTGATTGTACTGGCCTAATCAATCTCTAGCTAAGTTTAAAAGTTAGGCTGTAGCCATTGGCGCGGACATATTCAAAACCGTTATTTCCGGCGACGCGTATAATTTCGTCATGTTGCGTCAGGTCAGCTTCTAGAATCAAATAGCCACTCTGATTTAAGCGTCTCGGCGCTTCTTCAAGTAGGCGGTCAATAATCGCCAGCCCTTCGTCGGCGGCGAATAAAGCCAGTTTTGGCTCGTGGTCGGTCTCTGGCGAACGACGCCAGGCGTGGTCGACATAGGGCAGGTTAGCCAAAATTATATCGGCTTGAAATGGATACTTGTCCAATAAATCGCTCTGAAAAATTGTGACGCTGGCCTTTAATTGTTTAGCATTAGTTTCGGCAACGGTTAGCGCGTGGCGGCTAACATCGAGTAATGTAACCTCAAGCTCGGGTATTTCCAGTTTGGCGGTGATTCCTAGCGCACCGCTGCCGGTACCGACGTCGACTAGGCGCAGCGGTGGCTGAACTAAAGCTGTGGCCGGCGGAATAATTTCTTTCAGCGATTCAATAATTGCCTCGGACTCTGGCCGGGGAATTAATGTAGCCGTGTTAACGATAAAGCGGCGTCCATAAAACTCCTTGTGGCCGATGATATACGCTACCGGTACGCGGTTGAGCCGCAGCTCGATCCTAG
Source organism: Candidatus Saccharimonadota bacterium (assembly GCA_027451185.1). Taxonomy (GTDB): domain Bacteria; phylum Patescibacteriota; class Saccharimonadia; order Saccharimonadales; family Saccharimonadaceae; genus DAIDJW01. The sequence goes on along the minus strand of DAIDJW010000010.1, from coordinate 8,337 downwards.
CATCGGCGATTTCTTGTTGCCGGTCGGTTAAATCATCGTCGCCATGGGCATGCAGAAAAGTTCGCGGCTGGCGAATAGTGTGGGCCAAAATAATCTCGGCATCCAACTTCGCCGAATCGATTCCGACCTGTCGCAGCTTGTGAGCTGCCTCTTTTAGCCATTGCGCAATCGTCATAACCATATTATAGCATTAAAAGTTAAAGGGGCGGCTTTATGGCCGCCCCAGGTGGGTAGGTTTGTGGGAGAGACTGCCTCCGGGCCAGAATATCGAGTACCCTTGTAGCTCATGAATCTGCTTGGCTACCCGACTTCGTCGACTGAATACTATTTGAAACGTTTGCCGACGGTTAACGAATCTGATGATCGGCCTGTTTTTAAATCGCCTGGTAATCCTATTTCGAAGCGTTTTGAGCCGCTAATTCGCGCTCGTAGGCTTGCAAGTTTTCAACTAAATCGTCGATTTGGCCGCCTAGGGCGCCTGGGATATTGCTGCGCGAATAGCCGATACGGTGGTCGGTAATGCGGTCTTGCGGGAAGTTATAAGTGCGAATTTTTTCGCTGCGGTCACCCGAGCCAATCAGCGAACGGCGCTCGGCAGTCAATTTGGCGTTTTCGGCGTCGATTTTAATCTGTAATAAACGGGCCCTTAGCACGCCCATAGCCTTGTCCTTGTTCTTAATTTGCGATTTTTCGTCCTGGTTAGTGACGACCATGCCGGTCGGGATGTGGGTGATACGTACGGCGCTGTCAGTGGTGTTGACCGATTGGCCGCCATGTCCCGAAGCGCGGAAAATATCAATTCTTAAGTCATTTGGATCGATTTCGACGTCGGTTTCTTCGGCTTCGGGCAAAACGGCCACCGTGACGGTACTGGTATGGATTCGGCCCTGACTTTCGGTGACGGGCACGCGCTGGACGCGGTGGACACCTGATTCAAATTTCAATTTTGAATACGGCGCATCGCCCTTAACGCCAAAAACAACTTCTTTGTAGCCGCCGGTATCGTTGCCGCTCTCGCTGATAAGTTCGGTTTTTAGATTGTGAATCTCGCAGTAACGCAGATACATGCGGTAAAGCTCGGCCGCAAATAGGCTAGCCTCGTCGCCGCCAGCGCCAGCGCGAATTTCAACGATGACGTTTTTGTCGTCGTTCGGGTCTTTAGGGGCCAGCATAATGAACAGCTCATCTTCAAGCTCGGCCAGGCGTTTTTCGGTCGTCGCCACTTCTTCTTTAGCAAGTTCAGCTAAATCATCACCGCCATTTGCCAGTTCGCGAGCTTCAACCAGCTGTTTTTCGAGCGTTTCACTCTCATTAAGCTTGGCCAAAATCATTTCTAATTCATTCAGTCGCTTATTTTTAGCACTAAATTCGGGGTCGCTATAAGCATCGGGTCGCGCCAAAAATGCACCGAGTTCGTCTTTTTCGGTCTGTAATTCTTGGCGATTGAGATTTATTTTTGGCATAACTTCTTTATTATATCTTGAAATGAAAAAATAGTTCGCTTACGGTTTCAATTTGTTTGAACCCGAGTCGTAAACTAGGATTTAAACAAATTGATAGCCGTTAAACGAACTATTTGTCAGCTTTTTTAGCTTTAGCGGCGGCTGATTTCTTGGCCTTGTTGGCAAGAGCAGCTTTGCGGTCGGCGGCGGCAGCGGCACGAGCCTTAAAGCGGTCGACACGACCTTCGGTGTCGATAATTTTTTCTTCACCGGTAAAGAACGGGTGAGAGGCGCTTGAGATGTGCACCTTAACTAATGGATATTCGTTACCATCTTCCCATTTGATGGTTTCGTTGGTCTGCGCCGTACTCTGAGTAAGGAACGCAAAACCGGCAACCTCGTCGCTAAATACGACAGGTCTGTAGTCGGTTGGGTGTAATTTCTTTTTCATAATCTAAGCGATTATATCTGTTTTGGGCTCCATCGTCAAGGTGTAGTATAGCCACTGATTGCAACTTGTATAAAAATATTGTATAACAACACCATGGATTACGATCCGCCAGCGGGTGGGGCGCCGGAATTTGATGCTGCAACGACTAATTTTATGGATGCTTTGAAGCCTCTGCTGGTTCAAGACGGCCTTGAACTGGACCGGCGTACGATTAAACTTATTGGCACCGATGTTGGCGAAAGCTACAAAGCGCGTCGGATTGAAATTGAAGATAGCGGCCGGATTGTAATTATTGAACAACCGGACACGGACGATTACACTTGCCGTACGTTGTTGATTAAGCTTAATCACGACAAACTACTTTACAGCGCCTATATCGAAGTGTTGCGCAATCGATACGAGAAGCACCAGGCGGCCGAACTAGCTCGACTTATGCGCGAGTTTGACCAGCACCTTGATGAAGGTGAGGCGATGGGTTTGATTGATAAATCCGAGGTGGCGGCTAGCCGTCAGCTGAGGGCTAGGCTGATGCGCGAAAGCTTGGACCGGTTGTTGATAGCGGCGGAAATTGATTTGCTGGGTGACGACAGTCAGGCGCTTGAACAAGAGGTTGACCGGCAGCGCGATATAGAGCAGCCGGGCAGGCTTGGTTTGCAATACAGTGAAAGATTGGCGGTTTATGGACGGCTTCAAGCTGGCGAAGTGGAGCCGACGCCGGAAGTTGAAGCTTGGTATCGCAAGTACCAATTTTATAAGTCGCAGGAATCGCTGCTGTTGCTAAATTTGCGTAAACACCAGCAGTCCTACGCTGAGCAATTTGAAGAGCAACGGGCAAAAACTGATGAATTAATCGCGGCCAATGACCCGCAGTTGTGCATGAAAGCTCCGCAAGTATGGACGATTATTAAGTTGCTTGATGCTGTTAAAACAAAGGCTCTCTAAAAGACAAAAGCCCCGCACCGCGAGACTTTTGCCTCGAACGGCGCAGGGCTAGCTCGACTTGAGCGTACGCCTGAGCGGGTGCAGATCACGCTTGGTCTCCAGTCGGAGCCTGGCGGTCTTGATGCTCAATTTCTCGTCACGCACCACCTCGGCGACGTCCGCCGGCAGCTGAGCAAGCAGCGACTTGTTCTTCTTGACCTTGTCCTTGTCGATAGTCCGCTTGGGCAGGGTGGTGCTCCTGAGCCACCAACCATGCTTACGCAGGAACTTCTCGAGTGCAGTCTCGTCGTGAACGCGGAGTGCCTCGTTGCCGAGGCGGGCGCTGATGGTGCCGCTGCGCAACGACAAAGTCTTGGCCGTGCCGTTGTTGGTCAAGAATGCGCGGTGCTGCTCGAATATCTCAAGAATCTCGTCGGCGCTAATGTCCTTGGTGGCCGACAGGGTGTCGAGCTGCTCCTTGAACCGGTCGGCGAACGCCTTGATCTTCTGACCGATGACCGCCATCTCTACCTCGGCATCACCGATGGCCGCCAGACGGCGTTCTAGCTCGATGATGGCCTGATCCTGGGTAACTTCCGTCACGTTGATCTCCCTCGTCTCTTGTGGAAAGGTACGCTGATGAGCTAGAATTATTATATAACTTTCTGCACCATGCGGCTAGTATTCCACCCCTGTATATACAGCGCAAAGCGATGACTCGTGAGTACCATATTTGTATTTAATTAATTTTTATGTTATAATAAAAACAATGGAACTACCGATTACGCAACATGAAAAAGAATACCCGGAGCGAGGCCTAGCCAGTCTTGAAGATGTCTATGGGCTCTTAAATCTTGGGCTTGAGAAAGTGCGTGAGTCTGGAACTATTTTTGCGGGCCAAGACGGGGTTGCTTTGATGATGGAGCTTGGCTGTCGTTAAAACGGCCGATACCGAATAAATTCGCCCCTAGACAAACCCCTGTTACCGGTGTTATAATACGTCGGTAATATTTTTAATGACACAGCCTTTCGCGAAACTCCTGAATCCTCAGGGCGAAGGGCAAGGAACAAGGAGTTCTATATGGCAGTTACTGTCGATATTAAGGCCTTGCTGGAAGCCGGTGTTCACTTTGGACACAAAACCAGCCGTTGGCACCCGAAAATGGCGCCTTACATTCACTCAAAGCGTCAGGACAGTCACATTATTGACCTGACAAAGACTGTTGAAGGTCTCGAAAAGGCTTTGCCTTTCATTACTAAAACTGTTGCCAGCGGTAAGCCGATTCTATTTGTGGCAACCAAAAAGCAAACCAAAGACGTCGTTAAAGAGACGGCCGAAGCTTTGAAGCAGCCTTACATGACCGAGCGTTGGTTGGGCGGTACGCTAACTAACATCGCGACTGTTAGCGCCCAGATCAAGAAACTAAAAGACCTCGAGCGCCGCATGGCATCGGGTGACTTAGAAAAGCGCTACAACAAGCTGGAAGTCCAGCGTTTCCAAGAGGAAATTGACGATTTAAACTCAAAATATAGCGGTATTAAAGACATGAACGGCAAGCCAGGCGCGCTGTTTGTGATTGACGTTATCGGTGACACCAACGCCATTAAAGAAGCCCACACCATCGGTGTGCCAGTCGTTGCCATTGTTGACACCAACGCTAACCCAGATCTTGCTGACTACGTTATACCTGGCAACGATGATGCAATTAAAGGTATTAAATTGCTACTTAGTTATGTTGCCGAGGCTGTTAAAGAAGGTCAAAAGGGCGACAAACCAGAATCTAAAGACTCAGAGGAGAAATAAGGTGGCTGTTTCAATCGACGACATTCGTAAATTAAAGGAATTGACCGGTGTTGGCTTGACCGATGCCAAGCAAGCTTTAGTTGAAGCTGATGGTGATTTTGACAAAGCGCTTGAAGCAATGCGCAAAAAAGGCTTGACCAAGGCCGAGAAAAAAGCTGACCGCGAAGCTCGCGAAGGCTTGATTGAAGGTTATGTCCACGGCGGTCGTATTGGCGTACTCGTAGAAGTTAACTGTGAGACCGATTTTGTGGCTCGCACCGACGGCTTCAAAGAGTTTGCCCACAATATGGCTTTGCAGGTGGCTTCAATGGCGCCGCTATACATTTCAGAGGCCGATATTCCAGCCGAAGAAATGGCTCGTGTCCGCCAAGAAGCCGAAGCCAGCGAATCGCTAAAAGGCAAACCAGCAGAAATTGCTACTAAAATTGTTGAAGGCCAAATTAAGAAGAACTTCGAAGAAAAGGTTCTATTGAGCCAGGTTTATGTCATGGATGACACCAAAACCGTTGAGGGTTACTTAAAAGAGACCATTAGCAAGACTGGTGAAAACATCATCATTCGCCGTTTCAAGCGAATTGAGCTTGGCGTCGACGACTAGTTCGCCGTCAACAGTTTGAACTACATTATGGACAAAGACACTCTCAAGACTGCTTACGCCGAGGCGATGAAATCGCGTATTGAGTTGTGGGCGGAACTTGGCGGAAACAATTTTTCAGCGCACCCGTTGTGGCGCGTGACGGTGTTAGCCTTGTCTTTAGAAAAAGACGAACGCATGGCAGTTTTTCGCAAAGCGGATGACGCTGCTCTTAGGAGCCTAGCTGATAAGGGGATAATGGCCGAAGTTTATGCATCGCGGACTGATGATGGCAACGGCGTGACGGACGGGCGCGACAGAGTCTTGGTTTACGAACGTCACGGCGTACCGACTGGTATCGTTAAGCCAGATCGCCCGGGTTTAACTTATGTTGTTCGCGCCTCGGCCGCCGACCTAAAAACCGAAAGTGATGTAGAATAGAAGTATATATGTTTGACACAAAGCCCTACGAAGACAAATTCAACTCAGCCATCACACACTTTGAAGAAGAATTAAAAAAAGTTCGTACCGGTCGAGCCCATCCGGGTATGCTCGACGGCATCCAGGTCGAGGCCTATGGCACTAAAATGCCACTTAATCAGGTAGCAAACGTCACCGCGCCTGAAGCGCAGATGCTGCTTATTACGCCGTTTGACCCCAGTAATGTTCAGCTAATCGCCGCCGCAATTCGATCCGACCAGTCACTTGGCTTCAATCCCAGCGACGACGGGCGAGTCGTGCGGGTGCCAATTCCGGCTCTGACCGAAGAACGACGCCAGCAACTAGTTAAGCAGACCTCAGAAAAAGTCGAAGATACAAGGATTGCGCTCCGCAATATCCGCCAAGACGCCCTCAAAGAGGCAAAACGTCTGAAAGATGCCAAGGAATTATCAGAAGATGACGTGAAGCGCATCGAAAAAGGCATTGATGATGACATGGTGCAATATAATACCCGCATTGACGCTATTTTCAAGGCCAAAGAAAAGGAAATCCTTACTATCTAATGGCCAATCCTGTCGCGCTGCCCGACCATATCGGCTTTATCATTGACGGTAATCGGCGCTGGGCACGTAAGCATGGCCTACCAACCTACGAAGGCCACCTAGCGGGGTATAATTCATTAAAAGACGTCACGCTTGAAACGTACGAACGTGGCATTAAGTACGTGTCGATTTTTATCTTTAGCACCGAAAATTGGCAACGCGATCAAGACGAGGTGCGCAATATTATGTCGCTGTGTTTACGGCTTCTAAAAACTGACCTGAAGGTTTTTATCGAGAAAAATGTTCGCTTGGTGGTGCTTGGCTCGCGCGACGGTTTAAGTGATAAGCTGATTAAAGCGATTGATAATGCTGAGGCTAAAACTGCCGCTAACACTGGTGGAACGCTAGCGGTATGTTTGAACTATGGCGGACAGCTTGAGATCGTTGATGCCGTCAAGCGAATTATTCAAGCAGGCTTTCGGTCGGACCAAATTACGGCCGACTTAATTGGACAATATTTGTATTCACCGGAAGTGCCGCCGGTTGATATAGTTGTGCGAACTGGCGCCGAAAAGCGCTTGAGTAACTTTATGCTATGGCGCGCCGCTTACAGTGAATTTTTGTTTTTAAAAAAGTTATGGCCGGAAATGACAAAAGCCGATGTTGACGTTATACTAAATGAGTATAGTCGCCGACACAGGCGCTTTGGTAAGTAAAAAGGGGATGTAAGTTGATCGTTGGAATTATCATTGGGTTAGTGATACTTGTGCTGCTTGTGGTTGTGCACGAGTGGGGCCATGCCATCGTAGCGCGCCGTAACGGAGTAATTGTTGAAGAGTTCGGTATTGGTTTTCCACCGCGGGCCTGGTCAAAAAAGTTGAAAAGCGGGCTACTCTTTAGTCTTAACTGGTTGCCGTTAGGCGGCTTTGTTAAGCTGCAAGGCGAGCACGATAACGATAATCAAAAAGGCGATTACGGAGCAGCAAGTTTTTGGAAAAAGACGAAAATCTTGTTTGCTGGTGTGGTGATGAACTGGCTAGTGGCGGCGGTTTTATTAACAATTCTAGCCCTAACCGGTTTACCTAAAATCTTACCAAACCAATTTTCGGTTCCGGCTGACACCAGGCTAACCAGTGGCACTTTAACGATAGTCGACGTTCAGGCCGGTTATCCGGCGGCGAAAGCTGGCTTAAAAAACGGTGACCAGATTTTAAAATTAGCGGGACAGCCCGTGACTACTGACACTCAGCTGGTGACGGCAACCAAAGCGCATCGCGGCCAGGCAGTCACAATCGAATATCAGCGTGACGGTCAGACTAAAACGGGCAGCGTCACGCTACGTAATGCCGACTCTGAGCTTTTGGGTGTAGGGCTAGGGCAGGCCCAAGCCATTCATGCCACTTGGTCGGCGCCGATTGTAGGGATTGGCACGACAGCCCAGTTTAGCTGGCTAACCCTTCAGGGCGTTGGTCAGGCGCTCGGTAATTTATTTGCCGGTTTAGTTCTGCAATTCAGCCCTAACCAGGCGACACATAATCAAGGCGCGCAGGACCTAAGCGCCGCGCGTCAGAGCGTAGCTGGCCCCGTGGGTATTTTAGGCACGATCTTCCCAGCCGCCGCCAAGGCCGGTTTGACGCAGCTGACATTTTTGACGGCCATTATTTCGCTAACCTTAGCGGTGATGAATATTCTGCCAATTCCGGCGCTCGATGGCGGTCGTTGGTTTGTGACGGCCATTTTTCGCGCCCGCCACAAAGTATTGCTGGAATCGACTGAAGAGAAGATTCAGATGGTTGGCTTTTCGGTCTTGATGTTACTTGTAATAGTTATAACGGTTGGTGATGTCGCCCGACTCCTCTAATCAGCCGGTCGTAAAGTCACCGTCATGGTGGGACCGCTCGCCGTGGCTAGCGATTTTGTACCCGATTGGCGTAGTGGCGGCCTTCTATTTGTCAGCCGTAATTACCGGTCTGGTGTTTGCTCTTTTGCGCCAGGCCGGGCTAGTCGACCTCAGCACTAGCAGTCAAGCGCCGTTAACCGATACAGTTGTCGCAGCGGCAATTTACATAGTCACGATTGGGTTAGTGATCGGATTGCCATGGGCGAGTAAAAAATTAGTTCATTTGCGAGCGACCGCTAAAGATATTGGCTATGGCCGGTGG
>DAIDJW010000009.1 GCA_027451185.1 Candidatus Saccharimonadota bacterium | reverse complement strand
AGACCTCTAACGTCGGTAGGTCTAACTTAGTGGAGGTTGATTTATTGAAGACATCAAAGGTAGTCTTGTCGCAGTTTAGCATCGCCTTGCCAATCGTTGTTTGCCGTAGGGCTGCACCGAAGGCGTAGTATTTCGCCTCGTCCAGGTGAATCTGATAGCCCAAGCTACCAACGCCGTCGATGGTCTTGGCGGCTAATTTCTTGTCGACAACCAAGAAAAGATTGCTGCGATAGGTATTAAGCAACTCATTTTGCTGATTCTTGTCACTGTCAAACTTACTGTAGGCGTCCGCAAAACACTGTTGCGTTTTGTTACTAGAGCTGTCGGCGGCCGACGGTGAACTAATCGAAATCCACCGATCGTCAATTTTGGCGGCAATCGACCCAGCCGTTGTGGTATCGGTTGAAAACAGGGCTTTGAGTAAATCATCAACCTTCGAGAGTTTGACCATCACCGTCCCGTCCTTGCCGACGTAACCACTGAAATCTAGACCAACCTTGCTAGGCAGCGGACTTTCGCCCGTCTTGTTTTGCGAAGTAATCGCAACGTTACCGCTGGTGCTGACGGCTTGACGGTCGTAAGTAACATTGGTATTTAAGTTTAGGCTTGCGTCTTGATTAGAGTATGTAAACTGCGAACTTATACCAAGCGTGTTCGTCCGACCAGTGTTAATTAGCGCATCGCTGAGTACCTTATCGGGATTTTGGTAGTACAAGTTATAGGCCGCCGCCACACCGCCGCCAAGCAGCACTAGTGCACCAGCAACGATCATGATAATTAGTGATTTTCGGCCAAACTTACGAGCCGGTTTTGTAGCCGAGACGGACGCCCCGGGCGCTGGATCAACATTATTAGTTGGCTGCTCCGGGGTTGGATTGTCGTCTGGAGACATGATTTATAATTCCGCTTATACTATTTGCAACCAGCTTAACACAATTTAAGCAAACTTTAAAATTGTCCGAAAAAGGCTTGCTTCTTGGCTATCCACTGCGGCGATTGGCGAACTAGCTTCGAATCTTCTTCGGTGGCATGCAGCACCACTTTAACGCCTTCTTCTAGAAAAATTCCACCTTGAGAACCCTTAAACAAGATGACCGCACCCTGCTCCAGGACTTTGTGTACAAAACCGCCGGCCTCGACTGCCGTTTTGAACGATTTTACCTGGCATCCTCTAGCCTTGGCGGCTGGCGCCAAGTTTTTATTTGCTTCTTCGCCAACCGTAATTACCCAAGCTAGCTGGTTGGGGTCACATAGTTTGCCGATACGCTCGTGCTCCTGGGCCGAGGTAGCGCCCAGTTCATTCATACTGCCAAGAACGGCAATTTTTTGCGGCGCCGTCAGATTATAAAGCGTCTTCAGAGCCGATTCTGCCGCCAGCGGACTGGAGTTGTAGGTGTCGTCTAAAATAACCGTGTCGTTAACGCCACGCAGCGGATTCATTCTACCCGCCACCGGATGAATTTTTTGAAGACCCTTAGCCACTTCACTGGCACTCATGCCTAACTTCACCGCCACCGCTCCAGCGGCCACCGCTGGACGCAGGTTATGCTCGCCAACCACATGGATAGTTGCCTCAACCGGGTCGTCCCACTCTGGTGCTACAAAATTTCCTTTGTGACCATCGATAACCGTAAAATCGGTATCAATAAAATGATACTCGGCAGCGGCGCTCGTGCCATAGGTGTCGATGTTCGGATTAGCCAAGTCGGCTGCATATTTGCCGTCAATATCGTCGCGATTAATCAGTGCTAGCTTACTAAAATTAGCCGCCGCCAACTCCTCGGCCGCCACCGTGTCGAGATTAATAAAGAATTCCATGTGCTCTGGCGAAACGGCCGTCACTACAGCAATATCTGGTGTGGCCAGTTTACCGAAATGCGGTACTTGACCAATTCTATCGCTGCCGACTTCTTGCACAATCACATCGACATCCGACGGGCGATTGATTCGCTGGCGAGCAGCTTTAAAAACTCTGAACCAAGTCATTGGACTGCGCAAATTGTCGGGATACTCAATCCCCAAAATCGCCAGTGGCGCGCTCAGCTCAGCGTTATGATTACCCTCGTGCAGACGCACCCGAAAGCGCTCGGAGAGCACTGTGCCAATGGCAACTTTGGTGCTAGTTTTGCCAACACTGCCGGTAACAATGACTAATTTAATATCTGGATGTTTGCGCAGGTATTTTTTAACATAGCCCTCGAGTTTGAGTTGAATTGATTTTTTAAACATAGCTAAGTCAACTATATACGATTATCCGCTGAGCGTCTAATGTGATAAAAAATAACACCCACGAGGGGTGATATTGATACTGAATATTGTGGTGGAGACGAGGCGACTTGAACGCCCTACCTCAGCAATGCGAATGCTGCGCTCTACCAGGTGAGCTACGTCCCCATATTGTCATAAATTCTGTGGTGGAGCATATCGGATTCGAACCGATCACCTCTTCCATGCCATGGAAGCGCTCTAGCCAAATGAGCTAATGCCCCGTACGAAAAACCATATTAACAGAAAACCGCCTCAATTTCTAGAGGCGGTTTGTTTTTTTGCTGTTGCGCGCCCACCCGGGGCACGATGTTTTGAAATATGTTTGTTTTTAATCGCCGCAAGGATACCCCTTTGGCGCACCAGCTTACCCTTTATTATGAACTATCTAAACAAAAACACAAGCATATTCGTAATTTGCCACTAGTAATTACTCTGTGTCTATGCTTAAATAAGGGCGTTCAGAAGCACACGCATATTACGGCAAAAGCAGAACTTATCTTCACCAAGGTAACTCTTCTTCGCACGAAGATTGCAGCAAGGTCGATCTGACATGAATCAAGAAGAAAAGAGTTACAAATAAATGGCACAGCAAAATCTATTCATCGGCAGCCTAGCTTACGCTACTAACGACGACAGCTTGAAGGCTTTCTTTGAGCAAATCGGCGAAGTAGACAGCGCCCGTGTGATCACCGACCGCGAAAGCGGTCGCAGCAAGGGCTTTGGCTTTGTATCGTTTGTTGACGAGGCTAATAACCAAAAAGCCGTCGACCAACTAAACGGCAAAGAGCTTGACGGCCGAGAGATTACCGTTAGCTTGGCCCGTCCTAAAGAGGACAAGCCTCGCGATTTTAACGGTGGCAACCGTGGCAATGGCGGTTCATTCCGTCAGCGCAGCTGGTAATTTAAACCAGTATAAAATAACCCTCCTTGCGGGGGTTATTTTTTATTCGCCAATAAGTTTTAAGAATTCGGCCTCGTTAATAATCTTGATGCCATATTCAGTAGCTTTTTGAAGTTTACTTTCACCAATTTTGCCGCCAGCTACCAGGTAAGTAGTGTCCTTGGCGACCGCCGATTGAAAAACACCGCCCAGGCTGCGCACCTTTTCGGCCGCAATATCGCGCCCCATCGATTGCAAGGTTCCGGTAATGACGAAATTTTGGCCAGCTAAAGCACCGCGCGACCGATCTTCGTGAGTAGGCTTAACGCCCAAATCGGCAAACTTTTTGAGCAATTCTTCATTATCTGGGTCAGCAAACCAAGCTACGATACTCTCGGCCACTACTTCACCAACGCCGTCGACTTCTTCGAGCTCATCAATTTGCGCGGCAGCTAATTTTTCTAATGAACCAAAATGATTAGATAAGTCGATTGCCGTCTGTACGCCAACGTGGCGAATACCTAGTCCATAGACGAAACGCTCTAGTTGCGGCCGTTTACGCTCGGCTATCGCGTCGACTAACTTTCCGGCCGAAATATCCGCAAACCGTTCCAGTTCCATAACCTGGTCTTTGGTTAAACGGTAAATATCGGCCATATCCGACACCAAACCGGCGTCCACTAAAGCCCCAACATTTTTTTCGCCCAGAGTGTCGATATCAAGTGCCGCTTTGGAGGCAAAATGCTCAACAGCTTTTTTGAGCAGCAGCGGACCGGTAGCGCCCTTGACCCGATAAACAACCTCGCCGCTTGGGCGCTCAAACTTCAGTTCAGGATATTGGTGTTTTAGGGTTACCTCAAAATCAAACGGATGGCTGTCTTTCGGACGCAACTCGCTGACAACACTTTCGACTTGCGGAATAATATCACCCGCTTTAAAAATCACCACCGTGTCGCCGATCCGCACATCCAAACGCGCAATCTCATCGGCATTATGTAGACTTGCGTGTTGAACTGTCGTACCAGCAACAACGGTAGGCTCAAAGACCGCCACCGGAGTCGCAGCGCCAGTTCGACCGATGCTAATGACGATATCGCGCACGATGGTCGTCGCCTGCTCGGCGGCATACTTGTAGGCTACGGCGGCCCGCGGCTGCTTGCCGACAATACCCAGTTCAGCAAACTGCGCTCGATCGTTAATCTTAATCACTAGACCGTCGGTGTTAAATGGCAAATCATGGCGCTTTTGGTCCCAGGTGTCGACAAATTTCATGACGCCATTAAGACTATCAAAAACCGACGCCTGTTGATTGCGCGTAAGACCCAGTGCCGTCAGCGCCCCATAGGCAAACATATTGGTCGGTACTTCGGCCGGATTATCGCGCTGCAAGTCGTAGGCCCTAAAATGTAACGGTCGTTCAGCGACTAACTTCGGATCTAATTGACGAATCGTGCCGGCCGCCAAGTTACGCGGATTGGCAAATTCTGGTTTGCCGCTGGCTTTTTGTTGCTCGTTCAATTTAGCAAAATCTTTTTTAAGCATAACGATTTCACCGCGAACCTCGGTTCGGCCGCGCAGAAATAATTCATAGTCAGCAACCCGACGTAAACTCAGCGGGACGTTTTTAATGGTCCGCACATTAGCCGTCACGTCTTCGCCGACAAAACTGTCACCACGAGTTACCGCCTGCACAAACAAGCCGTCCTCATAAATCAAGGCGCAGGCCAGGCCGTCCATTTTGATGTCCGCAAAGAATTCATGCTTGCGGCCAGGCAGCAGTTTGTCCATCCGCACTACCCAATCTTCCACATCCTGTCGGTCAAACACATCATTCAGACTGAGCATGCGCGAACTATGGCGCACTTTTTTGAAACCGCCCGCCAAAGCACTACCAACCCTTTGAGTTGGACTATCGGCCATAATTAATTCCGGATGAGCAGCCTCGATGCGCTTCAGCTCGCCAAACAAGCTATCGTAAACAGCATCACTAATCGACGGCTGATCTAGCACGTGATATTCGTAACTATAGTTAGATAAAAGCTGTCGCAGTTCGGCGGCCCGCTCCGATGGTTGGCTAGCGGTCATTGTTATCGACCACCTTTCGATATAGCAAATAAATATAGCCCGCCGACCAAATAGCCGTTATTGCCCCTAGTAACAAAACCGCCACCGGAATTAACGGCACGTTTTCGAACCACTTCCACCACCCGCTGACGATCACATCAATCAAAATTATAGGCAATAATATAACAATCCAGCCTATCAAAACTGTGAATAATAGCCAGACCGCACGCAACAACAGCCTTATACGACGACCTAGCACAATGTCGCGCGACCTGCTAAAGGCTACAAACGGATACATCCCCGGCAAGGTAATAATAATCATCGCAAACAAGGTCCTGGTGACCCAATATAGCGACAATATCACCAGTAAACCAGCCGCGAACCAAAATAACATTGCCTCGACACCTTGATTTAACAAACCGGTGCTTGAGGCCGCCGAATAACCAAGCATGGCGACTGCCAGCGGAATTAGCTGCACCAGCAGCACTAAAGCCAGGACATAGGTAGCAAACAACGGCGCGCCAGCACTGTATAAACCATCACGCAGCTTGACTTTTTGGCCAGCCAAAAAATTACGCAACAGCCAAACCGTGGCTAACCAAATCATCAAACCAATCATCACGCCATATAAAGTTTCGGCGCCGCCGCTCGATGTTTGGGCCGAGAAGCTACTGCCTATCGTGCCAGCAAACAAAATTAATGCTTGACCAAATTGCTGCCAACCGCCAAAAATATCACCACTACTACCGCGCAAGGCATCGGTTAGCTGAGCATAGGCAGACTGTGAAGTAATGCCGATTAAAACAGCGGTCAAGATAGCATAAACCAAACCCAGCAGCAAAAAGGTATTACGGTACTGCCACAGAGTCTTAGCGACATAGCCGGTGAATTTCCAATAGCCAGGCAAATGCAGCGGCCGTTTGTAGTCACGACGACGAGTTATCCTAAAACTATGGTGCGGGTTAAGACGCACCGGCTCGACCGGCGCCGAGGCAACCGGTTTTTTGGGCTTGGTAGACTTACGGGATTTAGCTGCGGTCATAATTAAAACTTGTTGGCGTTGTTCCTTAAGCGATTGATACGATCATCAAGCGGCGGGTGCGTGCTAAACAGGCGCGCCATTAAACCAGGCTTTAGCGGATCGTTCAAAAACAGGTGCGCCGTAGCCGTGGACTGACGTTGCATTGGCCGGCCATAGCTCTTTAATTTCTCTAAGGCATCGGCTAGACCCTCTGGGTCATGAATCGTCAAGGCGCCAGTCGCGTCGGCTAGATATTCACGCTGTCGACTAATCGCCAATTGAATAATTGCCGCTAAGATTGGCGCCAAAATAATAACCACAATACCTATGACCATAAATAGCGGGTTGTTGTTCTCATTGTTGCGTCGATCGCCGCCAAAAAACAACATCCGCGCAACAATGTCCGTTAATATGCTGATAGCACTAACCAGCCCAAAGGCAATCATGCTCACCCGGATATCATAATTCTTAACATGACCCATTTCGTGGGCCATTACCGCTGTTAATTCGCGGTCGTCCATCAGCTCTAAGATACCCGACGTCGCCGCCACGACAGCGTGCTGCGGGTCGCGGCCAGTGGCCATAGCGTTTGGCGCTGGGTCGTCGATGATATAAACTTTCGGCGTATCCATGCCGTAAGTAATCGCCAAATTTTCGACAATACGGTACAGTCGCGGGTTGTCGCGCTTTTCAATTTCGTGCGCACCGGTCATAGTCAGGGCTAGTTTATCGGCAATAAAATATTGTAACAGCGCATAGGCCAAAGCCACGCCAATTACCCAATATGTGATGTTGGTATTACCGTAAAAATAGCTGACCGCCCAACCGACAGCGCCAATAATACCCACAAAAAGCGCCATGATAACTAGCGTGTTGCGTTTGTTGGCAGATATTGCTTTGTACATAACTGGTTTATATTATAGCGTTTTTGGCGCTTAAAGCCTACATTCGCATCTCTTTAAAGGCATCTTTCAGAATCTCCAGCATTGCCCGATAATCGCTGGCACTCAACTTACTGTCGGCTGAATATAAATAGACGGTGTTGTCAGCCACTTCAATGCTCATATGAAACGGCAAGGCTTCAAGTTTTTCCATAAATGACGGGTTTAAAAGTTCAAAACTCGTCACCCGTTCCATGTCGCTAGCAAAAACGTCGTACTTCTTGTTAAAATCGCCCCATTCCAGCGAGACTTTAGTCAAACCGTGTGGCGGAATATCGATCAGCTTGTTTGGCCGAACATAAATATTGCCATAGTTCTTCGGTACAGCCACCTGGGCCACCAAATATTGTTTCATGCCAGTAGTGTTGCCGCTGTATGGGCGGTAGGTATAGAGCTGGAAAATCGTTTGTCCAATCATGCCAATAACGTGGTTATTGATATCCGAAACACCAAATTTACCACCACCGAACAGCTGCCCGGACGTCGGCAGCAAAAGCCAACCCCAGTCCAGTGAATAAAAGTAATTATTGGCATCGGCGAGCCGTTGCATATCACTAACTCTTTGCGATGGATCCTGAGTTATATTATCGACACCGTCGAGCAGCCACGTACCGTTAATTTGCTTGAATTTATAAAATTGGATCGTTCTAACCTGCTGCTTAAACAGCTGGCTATCGGTTCGCGTGTCGTTAGTAATATCGGTCGCGCCGACTGATAATGCTGCCGTAAAAGCGTCGCCGGCTACTGCCTGGTTCATCAGTTGCACACTAAAAATCTTGATGTTATCGACTTGATTTTGTCTGGCCGCTAACTTTAAAGCACCCATCATCAGTAAATTGTGCTGATAATAGTGGTCGGTCATGTAAGTTTTCATCGAAGCTACGTCAAAAGCCGACCAGTCTTTTTGAAAACGAATAAAACTGTCTTTGGCGAATTTTTGATTAGCATTCAATTTGGAGTCGTCAACTGTACGTAAACCAATCAAGGCCGCCAGACCACCCTGCTTTTTTGTCACGGCATTAATAATAAACATCACTACGGCTGCGAGAAACAGAAAGATTACTAGGCCAGTCCAGCTAAAGCTGCTAGATGAGCCATAAGATGTGCCACCGTAAGAACCACCACCCGAGTAGCCGCCGGAACCGCCGCCGCCGGAACCGCCGCCACCAGCCAAAGCTAGTAACTTAACAAAGGTCAAACCAACCGCGCCGAGCAGCAAAAATGGAGACATTTTATTAGCTCAGATTAGAATTTAACGTCAACTGGTTTTTCGGCAGCCGCTTGATCGGCGTCACTTAGTTCGAAGAATTCGCGAACCTTAAAACTAAACATGCCGGCGATAATGTTGCTTGGGAAAGTTTGAATCTTGGTGTTCAAATCGCGCACACCACCGTTATAAAAGCGGCGTGAAGCCTGAATTTTGTCTTCGGTGTCCACTAATTCATCTTGAAGCTGCATAAAGTTTTGGCTAGCCTTTAGGTCCGGGTAAGCCTCGGCAACGGCGAACAAGCTCTTCAAAGCGCCTTCAAATTGATTGTCAGCAGCGGCTGTCTCTTTAACACCTTTAGCGCTCAATACGGCCGAACGAGCAGCCGTCACGTCTTCAAAGACCGAGCTTTCGTGTTTGGCATAACCCTTGACCGATTCAACCAAATTAGGGATCAAGTCAACTCGTCGCTTCAACTGAACGGTAATGTCACTCCAGGCCTCGTCAACACGCACGCGCAAGCGAACTAGGCCGTTATAGATACCGACCACGATTAGTAATAATACGACGACAACTGCCAGAATAATCCATAGTGCAGCCATGATGTTATACCCCTCTTTTAAGCTTCTTATTAATGATTCTATTGTAACATTTTGTGAACGATATTTTAATTAGCTCTAGTATTTTCTTCAGCCAGGACAACCAACCGATTATCAAAACTGTATGTTTTAGCATCGTAGTCACCAGTGCACGTAATTAACCTCAGTTGGCGCTTGGTGGCGTTAAGATAACTCAGATACTTTTCCATGTTGATATTCTTTTCAGGCACGTCTTCGGTACTAGTGACTGTATAGACGTGCGTTGTGTTATCGCCCATTATAACTGTTATGGTGTCGCCAAGATTAATTTTATGTAAATTATGAAACACGCCCGGCAGGCGATCGGTACCAACGTGCCCAACGAGCAAGGCACTTCCAATCCTATCGGCCGGCGAGCTGCTGCCATCATACCAGCTAACGTCATAGATATTTGCCGGTGCCGCAATGTGGCCATCTTTGGTGAGTCCCGTCTCGAGGACTGTAGCCGAGACGTTTAGCGACGTTATTATCACTTTTTTCGGCTGACGTGGATCGGTGGTGTTGTTCACACTACCCACGCCACTTGCGGACGTTGCGCCGGCTTTACCTGAGCTACCGACGTCAGCTGACGTGCCGGTGCCACCACTTTCGGTCGTTTTAGCGTAATTTGAAATCTGATTATTAACCTCAATGTTACTTCGAACCGTTAACCATATAGCCCAGACTCCAAAAGCAATCAATGCTAGAACGACTATAGGCAAAAAATATTTGACCCAAACGTATCTTACCCCCGAAATCAATTGGTCACTACCAATGGCCATAGTTTGGGCGTTCGAAGCTCCAGCGGTGGCAAAAACTGGCTTTGGCGTAGGCGCTGATGACTCGCGCTCAAGAGCCATAATACTATCCGACAATGGATCAACATTATCTAGCGCACTATCAACCGGCGCTTGGTAAGAGTTTGTTTGATAATTAATCATACCCCCAGCTGGCCGTTTTGGCACACGTATAGCCCCCCGTGCGGGTACGACATCGCGGATAATTAATTTTTGACGTTCATTGTGCATTTTTGTGGTGGTTTTTTGTTTTTTATTTTTACGCGCGGAATTGCTCGAAGCAGCTTAGCGACGTTTTGAATTCTTAAGCATATAGGCACGTCCAACCCAAATACCAGCTGCAGCAATAAGTGCCGCTACGGGCAGTATGTAACCTAGCTTGCTAGCTAATACGCCGGCGGTGTTTGGGGCAGCTGGAACACTAGTGGCGGTCAAAACGACGTCGTTGCCATCACCACCAGCATAGTTGATTGTATAGGTAACACCGTCGACTACAAAGGTTGCGCCTTGAGCAAGCCCGTTGAAGGTGCCCGTCACAGCATCGGTGCCGTCGTTATTGATGATAGTGAATTTATCATTCAAACTTGGCAAAAATCCGCCGTAGTGAGTCAGGTTTAGAGTCGCCCCACCCAAACTAACAGTTCCGGTAACATTAAGCTGGTCGTAAGATCCGGCAGCGGTGCCGCCAATTTCTTCGTCAAGTTTAGTACTACTGTCGAACGATACGTTACCAGTACTTAGAATGCCAGGACTATTGCCGGGCGCTAACTCACCGCCAGTTGACGTAACCGAACCAATCGTGCCTGAACCCTTTAAGATACCGCCGCTCGCCACCGTGACATTACCGCGTTGTCCGTTTATTGACACCGTGTAAAGTGGTCCGACATAGACCGAGTTAGTGTTGCTATCTGTAATACTAACGGCTACTGGGTTAGCTGTATAATTACCGCTCGCGGTGGCTGTGTTGTTTGAAGCCGAAGTAATCTTTAGCTGACCGTAAACTGGTGCGTATGGGCTCGCAGCCAGAGTATTATCAAACAGCGAGATTGTATGGCCGCTACCGTTTAAAGTTCCCGAAAACTGAACATACTGAACCGACGAATAGACCGTGAGGTCGGTGTCGAATGTTATATTACCGGTAAAATTAACGTCGCAGACATAGGTCGTACTGCCGCCTCCGCTACACGCGCCAAAATCCTGGGAACTAGCAGACGTATAGACTTCATTGAATGTGTTGTAATAACTAGCGACGACCGTATTGTAGGCAGGGCCAATGCTTCCAATAAATATTTTTCCATAATCTACCGTCTGACCACCTTCTGTGTGACCTTTACCAACAAAGGTAAATGGCTCGCCAATCGTCTTTACGCCACCTGAAGCAAGGTTAAGAAACCTTAAATTAAGGTTAACGTTGTTACCTATCGTAGTTCCGCCGGTGGCCGTACCAAAACTATTTGGATCTATTGCAATAACGTCGCCCGAGATAGCATTACCATTAATAGTAAAAGTACCATCGAAACCACTGTTATCACCTAACGTAAGAGGCTGATAACTGTTGTCGATTACGTGGCCAGTACCGACTAGGCCGCTAATCGTTGGGCTATCATCATTGTCAGCGACGGTTATGGTATGGCTGCCTATATTAACCGCGGTGTTTGCACCGTATTGGTCCTGTCCGATTCTGAATTGGCCACTGATTGAGGCGTCGGTCGTAAATGTTAGCGGCGCCTGTATGTACGCCGAGTTTGGCGCCTGGAGCGTACCATCAGTACGAGTGCCATCAAGATCGCCGGCGAGCTGAATTGTATTACCGCGCACCATGTACATATTGGCACCGCCACCGTCATTGTTGCCGCTAAACTTTAGTCCTGCATAGATATTACTGGCCGATAGGTCATTGGTGACAACATATTGATTGACGTTTGGTATAGAGGTAGGAAAAACCAGCTGCGTGCCATTGGTTGGCACGGTTCCAGAATCACAGGTCCAGTTAGCCACTGTAGACCAGTTAGTGTCAGCGCCCGCACCAGTCCAGGTACAGGTTGGCGTACCGGCATAGGCTGTATTGTTGTTATGTAAGTTAAAGACAACACCTACAGCAAGTATCAGCGCAATCGCAACCAAGGACAACGCAGATCTAGCGGCCTTCTTCCTTACAACCATAATGTCTCCTTTTTGTTTTTGATTTTTTCAAAGATTCTAGGCATATTTTAGCATATGCTTAAAACGCAATCAACATATAAGAATCAATGTGGCATCAGCCAACCAAGATAAGTCCTGGAGCCACTAAGCTTCGCGCACAACCACAATCGTGCACTCTGTTGCCAGCGCCGCAATCGTGCCGACGGCCGCAAAAAACGGCGCCAAAACGGCCCCAACCACACCAATTGTGACTGGCATCTCAACCAGCGTCTTGCCATCTTTGTTCTTGATGATAATTCGGCGAACATTGCCCTCGCGAACAAGTTGCTTAACCTTGTTCATTAAATCTTCGCCGTTAACTTTGAATTCTTCTTGTTGTTCACTCATATCTTTATTATACGCTGAATTTTACCGGAAAATGAGAAAGCCCCGCCCGCGACGAATCGCGAACGGGGCCGGTACCTCAAAGACCGAGACGGTCAAGCGCCGCAAGGATTGCCCCGACCGTCCACTCGTCGAACAGCTGCAGCCGGTCTTCGGCCGACATGGCCCGGAACTCGCCGACCGTCGGCACTTGCTGCCCGACGGTGATTCTTACACGGACGAGACTGGTCAACCGAACATTGTCGCTGCTGGCGTACAAGACACCCCAGCCACCGTACGGCAGCACAAAACTTGCGTGCTGGCTGTGATTGCGGCCGTGAACCGCCAGATGCAGGCCGTACTCGGCGAGTACCTGCTCGACGCGCCGGAGAGTGGCTGGTCCGAAATTGCGGATCTGCAGCAGTTCATCGGCGCATAGCTGCGTCACTTCGTCGAGACACTTGAGGCCCATGTGATCAACGAGGTGCGCGAGAATCCGCTCATCAACCTTCCCGTTCGAGAAAGCCTCCTCGAGGGTTAGGCGCGCCGCAGCACCGATGGTCGTGGTCGGCGCGGTAACGGCGTCGGCCGGTTCCGGGTCGGGCAGCGAGGCAATCCATTCCTTAAACAGGTCTGGGTTGCCCACGAGCATGCTCAGGTGTGCGGCGGTCAGACCAGCCGACGACGCCCCCGCGAGGAAACGTTCGACCAGGCCGTACGGTGCTTCCGATAGTTCAGTCATGTAACTGGACCTTTCTAATCGATCGGCGACTGGCTCGTTTGAGCCCGTCAATACTAAGGTACTGACGCATATTATATCATAAAATGCGTTAATATACAAAAACCGGCCCTATGGACCGGTATTCTCTATGTTGGTGCGCGAGGTGGGACTTGAACCCACACGCCCTTACGAGCAATTGATTTTAAGTCAATCTTGTCTACCTAGTTCCAACACTCGCGCTCTATTGCATTTTAGCACGTCTAATCTGTTTATTTCTACCCCTATGTGTAAGTTGTAGACTATGGCAGTTTGGGCATAATACTCTTAGATTTTCGATTCTATTGTCATGATGATCACCATTAATGTGATCGAGCTCCACCGGTATTCTCCCGTCAGGGCTAATCTCGGACCAACCGCATATCTCGCACTGCGGCTGTTTTAGACCTTCGGCAAAAAGACGCTTTTTCAATAAAAAACTTTGCGCGTGGCTATCTTTGGTTAGCAAGTTCGCCAAGGGCTGTGGTGGATTAGGAACGAACTTTAATCCAGAATTCCAGCCCATACCGGTAAAATGGCTAGATGGTATTGATAACTCCCTAATCCTTCGTTTAATTTGCTCATAATTGCCGCCAGCGGGAATAAGACCGAGCTTTAACAATACTGAGCGATAGCTATACGAATATTTAACGGCTTCAATTAATTGATTGTCAGTCCAAGATCGTTTTTTTGGCATACATTCAATACCTTTCCGTATGTATGTCTGCCGAGTAGTTACCCAAATAGGTTCATGGAGGCACGTACGAGAGTCGAACTCGTCTGAAAAGTTTTGCAGACTTTCGCGTAACCGCTCCGCCAACGCGCCATCTGGTGAAATTATACCAGATATTCCACTTTAACGTCACTCTTGAAAAATCACGCGGCTTTCTCTATAATTCTGTAGGTACGCGGGTGTAGCTCAGCTGTTAGAGCGCTTCCTTGCCATGGAAGAGGTCCAGGGTTAGAGTCCCTGTACCCGCACCAAATGAGCATATCAAGAGACTTCAATGAGGTCTCTTTTTGATACTAAGCTGGTCTTAAACTGAAAGTGTACAATAGATATAGGAGGATATAGCTTTATGTATGATTATCGAATGATGAACGGGTACGGATACGACCCAGGTTTTGGTTGGGTTATGATGGCGTTTTGGGGAGTGGTTTTCGTCATCGTCATCTTGGTGGTCCTGCGCCTAACCAGAGGCTACGAACGTCACGGCATGCACCCGCATCGGCACGACGCGATTGATATCGCCAAAGAGCGCTATGCCAAGGGCGAAATCGACAAAGAACAATTCGAGCAACTGAAAAAAGATTTAGATAAATAACGGCGTTTTAAAAGAGCTCCGCACGGGGCTCTTTTTGCTATGATTATGTTATGACAATCGGACTAAAGCGCGGCGCAGTTAAACTGCTACCCTATGATAAAGCTTGGAAAACTGAATTTGAGACCGAAAAACAGCGCCTATTTGATGTTTTTGGCGATAAAATCATCGCCATTGAACATATTGGTAGCACGTCTATGCCGGGCGCCGACGCCAAACCAATCATCGACCTGCTGGTGGGGGTTTATTCATTAAAAACAGCACCAGATTTTATCGACGGTCTTAAAAAACTCGGCTATCAGTACATGCCAGAAAAATGGTCCGATACACGCTGTTTCTTTCCAAAAGGCAGCGATGAGTGCATTACCCACCACCTTCATCTGGTTGAGGTAGCCAATGAAAAAGAATGGCGACATCCGCTGTTGTTTCGCGACTATTTAATCTCCCATCCTGAAGCATTAAATGAATATATCACCTTGAAGCAAGATCTTGCCGAGCAGTACGCAGATGATAGGCACAAATATACCGAACTCAAGGACGAGTTCATTAAATCTATTTTAGCTATAGCAGAATAGACATTTTGACGTAAATCACAGCTTTTTCAGCTATTTTTAGACAAACCATGCTATTACTTATAAGTAAGCATATTTAATTTAAGCGAGGGTATTCATGTCCGACGACACCGATACTAAAACTATCCCAGCCGATGGCGACCCAACGCCAGAGCATCAAGCCGAGCCGAAGCCAAAACGCGCTCGAACACCTAGGCTTCGTTCACCAAAAACTTTATTTGTTAGCCTAATATCGATTGCGGGCACAGTGGTCGTTCTAGCAATTGGCGCGGCTGGCGGCATTGCGCTTGACCACGCGCTTTCCAGCAACTCTAATTTGGCTAATGTTAGTGGCTTTGACGGCAACTCGACCGTCGCTAATCAACCAGGTTCCGTAGCAGCAGTAGCCGCCAAGGTTAGTCCAAGTGTGGTGTCTGTTCTGACACAGTCCCAAGCCGCACCGTCAGCTTATGGCGCCGGAACTCAAGAAGGCGCCGGCACGGGCGTTATCGTCAGTAAAGACGGCTATGTCATGACAAACAACCACGTTATTGATGGTGCTTCATCGGTCACAGTGGTCGATAGCACTGGCCAGCAGTATAACAACGTCACGGTTATTGGCCGCGACCCATTGAACGACATTGCTTTCTTGAAGATTAACTCGTCCAACAGTTTCACCCCGGTAACCCTTGGCAATAGCGCTACGATTCGTGTTGGCGAGCAGGTTATTGCCATCGGCAATGCCCTGGGGCAATACAGCAACACGGTTACTAGCGGTATTATTTCTGGTACCGGACGCCCCGTCACGGCCGGTTCGCAAGATGGTCAAACCGAGTCGTTGACTGACTTAATTCAGACTGACGCCGCCAT
>DAIDJW010000008.1 GCA_027451185.1 Candidatus Saccharimonadota bacterium | reverse complement strand
GCCCAGATTCGACCACTTTTCCTTTACGATTTGATTAACTTCGTCAACCTGGGTGCCGGCACGGGTTTGAGCGTGCGTGACTATGAACTGACCGAAAAAGAAGAAAATGTACTGCTTAGGACTGATCTGGCTAAGGTTGGTCGAGCCGAAACCTTGATTCATTTGATTGAGCACGAACGTAGCGACATTGTGACTTTTTCGGAACAAGAACATGAATTTAAGCGTATCAAGGGAATCGTGGCGCGCTTTACTTACCACAACGACAAGACCAAAACTTTTTATGTCATTAAGCAGGTGAGTGTTGGCCAAACGGTCAGCGGTGCGACGGCTTGGGAGTTCCGCGACGGTTCGTTTGAATCGTTCCGAGCTGATTTTAGTTGGAAAGTACCAACTGACAATGAGGTGTTGATTATTGGTGGCGATATCTTTATTTTTAACCAAAGCAAATTTGAACGGCTATTTAACTACGAATACAAAAAGCAGCTGCTGGCCGATCAAAAGGTTGCCGAAATTGAAAAACAGTATAAGCTGACTTTTCCGGATGGCCTAGACTTGCAAATGTTAGTACGCGACCGTAAAAAGATTGTTAACAAGCTGCAAAAGCTAGAAATCGGCGCCGTTACCCAAGAGCAAGCGGTGGACTATGCCGATACTATGCAGTTAGAGCTCATGACCGACGACAACGGCGCGATTATTATTATGGACGGCAACGACCTGGATATGTTCGTGAATCTGATTAACGAAGACTACATTACCAGTGAACTGACTGGCAAGCGCTATGAAATTAAGAGCAAAAAACTTCTGGATGAGCCCGAAGGTGAACCGCCGAGGGGTATTTAGCCGCTGTGCATTAGTTACAACAGACGACCGGACCTAAAGGCTGTATAATAGTCGTAATGAATCAGGGGTTAGCACTAGAGATTATGCTCTCGGGTGAGAGCGTGCTTTTGACCGGTCCAGCAGGGGCCGGCAAGACTTTTGTTTTGAATCAATTTATTAAATTGGCCAAACGTGACGGCAAACACGTTTCGGTAACGGCCACGACCGGACTGGCGGCGACCCATCTGGGCGGTACGACGATTCACGCCTGGTCGGGCATGGGCGTTCTCGATAGTTTACCGCCGGGTTTTCGAGACCATTTAAGCAAGGGCCGGATTGAGATTATCGAAAAGACCGACGTGCTGATTATTGACGAGATTAGTATGCTGCACGACTTTCGACTGGATATGGTTGACCAGATCTGCCGGCTGGTGCGCAAGCAGCCTGAGCTGCCGTTTGGCGGCATTCAGCTGATTATGAGTGGCGACTTTTTCCAGTTGCCACCGATTAACCGCGGTGACTCACGGGCTGGGAGCTTTGTGGTGAATAGTCAGGTTTGGCGAGAGCTTGACCCGGTGATTTGCTACCTCGAAGAGCAGCACCGCCAGGACGACGAGACGCTGCTCGAGATTTTGAACGCTATTCGTGGTGGTGATTTGCGACGCCGCCACGCCGAGCTGCTGCTGGAGCGGATTGGCGTTATGCCCGACGATCCAGACGCGCCGATGACCGAATTACACACCGTTAATGTTGATGTCGATACGCTTAACGACCGACGCCTGGCCGAGTTAGACGGCGACGAGGTGTCGTACGAGCAGTCGTCGACCGGTAGCGAAAATTATGTCGAAAATCTGCAACGGTCGGTACTGGCGCCGTCGATTTTGCGCCTTAAAAAAGGCGCCTTGGTGATGGCTGTCAAAAATAGCATGGACCGCAAATACGCTAACGGCAGCTTGGGCAGGGTGATTGATTTTGAGCCAGCGACCGACTATCCGATAGTCGAGTTTACCGGCGGTCGAATTGTGAGTATGTTGCCTGAAACCTGGGAGCTGCGCGATGGCGATAAAAAACGAGCTAGTATTACTCAGATTCCTTTGCGCCTAGCCTGGGCAATAACCGTTCACAAGAGCCAGGGCATGACGCTTGACGCGGCCCGAATTGACCTACGCAAGGCCTTTGTCGAGGGCATGGGCTATGTGGCCTTAAGCCGAGTAAAAAACTTATACAATCTTTATTTGACCGGTATTAACCAGATGGCGCTGAGGGTGAGCGAAGAAGCGATGTCGATTGACGAGCAGCTGCGTTCAAAAGCCGCCGCCGATAATAAGCGTTTCGCACATCTTGAGGTACAGGCGGCCAAACGACAATCGGCCGTGCCTGAAAAATCGTCAAAAGATGGCAAGAGTTGGAACGAGAAAATTGCTAAAATGCGTGAAACCTATCCTAACGCCTATAAACCCTGGGAAGTTAACCAAGATAATGAACTAATGCAAGAATTTCAGAATGGTAAGACATTGAAACAGCTAAGCAAACAGTTCGGCCGGCACGAAGGCTCGATTAAAATGCGCCTTCAAAAACTGTTTGGTCAGGACATTGTACAATAGACATATGAGTTTGTTTCCGAAAGATTTTTTATGGGGTGCTTCAACCTCGGCCCACCAGACCGAGGGCGGCAACCATAACCAGTGGACGGTTTGGGAGCTTGAGACTGCTAAGTCGCGCGCGGCCCAGGCCGACTACCACTTACATGACTACGTCAGTTGGCCGTGGATTAAAAAGGCCGCCACCAACCCATCTAATTATGTGTCCGATAAACTTGGCGACCACTATCGCCATTATAAAGATGATCTTAAATTGCTCCGCGACCTTAATATGAACGCGTTTCGGTTTAGTATCGAGTGGTCGCGGGTCGAGCCTGAAGAGGGCGCCTGGAATACCGAAGCCCTAAAGCACTACAAAGATTATCTGTCGGAACTCAAGCGTCTTGAAGTCGAGCCGGTTGTCACCCTGTTTCATTTTAGCTTGCCGGTTTGGTTTGCCGACAAGGGCGGTTTTGCTCGTCGGGCTAATGTAAAGTATTTTACTCGTTTTACCAAAAAGGTGATTGAAGAGTTGGGCCAAAATTTTCGCTACGTTATAACTATCAACGAGCCGGAAATTTATGTCAGTGAGAGCTATCGCCGTCAAAGTTGGCCACCAAATATCAGTAGCCGTCGCCAAGCCTGGTGGGTGATGCATAACCTGGCGCTAGCCCACAAGCGAGCTAGTAAACTTATTCATGCCCATGGCGACCGTTTCAAGGTGTCGATTGCCAAAAACTCTAGCTTCTTTTACCCGGGCGACAATTCACTATTAAGTCGCTACAGTACGGCTGTTATGCAGTACCTGCAAGACGATTATGTGATTCGTAAATTTATTCGCCATTGTGATTTTCTAGGTGTAAATTACTACTTTTCGAACCGTGTCTATGGCTACCGCGTGCACAATCCAAACCAGGAGCTAAGCGATTTGAACTGGGATATGCATCCGGGTGATATTCAGTTTGCGCTAGAGCGCTTAAACCGAAAATATCACAAACCAATTTTAGTCACCGAGAATGGCTTGGCTGACGCCAAAGACGCGCACCGCGAGTGGTGGATTAAAGAAACGTTGGTCGGCCTGCAGCAGGCGCTGAGGCATGACGTTCAACTGATGGGCTACTTGCACTGGAGCTTGATTGATAACTTTGAGTGGACCGAAGGCCGCTGGCCAAGGTTTGGCCTGGCAGCGGTTGATTACGTGACCGGTAAACGTATTTTACGGCCAAGTGCCCTTAAATTCGGGCGAATGATAAAAAAACTACGCAACCTATAACCATAGCGAAAAATACGACAGCCCTAAAATAGGCGCCAGCAATGGCGCCTCTGTTCATGCTTATACTTATTCACAGTTCTGTGGATAAACGATGATAGTATATTCAACTATTGTCAAAATTGGGGGTTGTAGTGGGTAATAGTGGGTAGTATAGTGACAGGTAGTGGAAGTAAGTGGCGACCACTAAGACAAACACATTAACCACCACATTAAAAAAATATTTTACTTAACGGGAGACCTCAGTAGCTAAGATGGCTAGCTTCGATTATTTCGAGCGTAGACTAGACGATAAGCGTCGTTTGACGATACCGTCTGAACTTCGCCAGGAATTCGTCAGCGGCGTCGTGGTCACTAGGGGTTTCGGCCGATATCTTCACTTATATCCAAAGGCAATTTGGGATGGTGAAGTCGAAGCGGCGTTAAACGGTAGCGGTAGTATTCTTGACGAAACCACCGCTGATCTTAACGTACGTTTCCGCCGCGGTAAAACCGAAGCTGAGCTTGACCAAAAACAGGGTCGAGTAACAATCGAGCAGCACCTGCTTGATTATGCTGGTATTGAACGCGATATCGAAGCCGTCCGTGCCGGTCAGTACTGGCGTTTGATGGCGCCAGAGTCCGAGTAGAATATTTTCATCAAGTGTCCGCCCCTTAAAAACTTAAACCGTAAAAGCAAAAAGCTCTCGAGATCAACTATCTGGTAGTGAGGCGTGGTATGCGGAGCCACATTAAAAATCTTCGTCGCACCTTACTTAAAACACACCTCCCAAAAAACTCCACCTCACACATAAGTCTCTCAACTCGGTCGTTTGTGAGTTACATCTGTAACTAACTTTAACGCGACCGCGACTTTTAAAACAAACACACCATAAAACAAACAAGCCTCATTACCAGTTAGGTGATCTCGAAAAAAGTAACGTATAATTACTTTAATGAGTATTAAAGAACATCCACCACAGCAACATGTTCCTGTTTTGCTTGACGCGACCCTTGATTTACTGCAACCAAAAGCGGGCGAGACTTATCTCGACCTGACAGCTGGTTACGGTGGTCATGCGTCCGCAGTTCTAGCTAAAACAGGTAACTATAACGGCTCGGTCCTTGTCGATCGTGACGATAATGCTATTAAGGCACTATCACCACTACACGAAAAAGGCGCGCAGCTAATACATGGCGATTTTTCTAAGGCCAGCGAAGAACTCGTTGACGCCAAGGCAAAATTCGATATGATTATGGTTGACCTGGGGGTGTCGTCGCCACAGCTCGACCAGAGCGAACGAGGGTTTTCTTTTACAAACGAAGGTCCGCTGGACATGCGAATGGATCGACGCCAGTCATTGAGCGCTACAACGCTCGTGAACAAAGCCTCGGCCCAGGAACTAGCGCGCATCATCACCGAATATGGTGAAGAACCACGAGCTAGTGCGCAGCGCATTGCTGCCGCCATTGTCCGGAATCGACCATTAGAAACAACCGCTCAATTAGCAAATCTGGTCGCAAAAACCCATCGTGGCAAATGGACAAAAACCCATCCTGCCACGCGCACTTTTCAAGCTCTCCGAATTGCCGTTAACGATGAGCTCGGTCAAGTTCAAGCCATGCTTGAGCGCTTGCCGAAGCTTTTGAATCAAGGCGGTCGGGTAGTGGTTATTAGTTTTCATAGCCTAGAAGACAGGTTGGTGAAACGGTCTTTCAAAGAACAGTTTGACGCTGGGCTCGAAGCCGAACTAATGTCATTAACTCGCAAACCGCTAAGCGGAGACATTTACGACGTTCACAATCCGCGTGCCCGGAGCGCTAAGCTTCGCGCCGCTGTGAAAAAATAAAACAAAAAGAAGGGGCAAAACACCATGCCAATTCACATCAACGTTCAGTACGCTGACAAGGCGCAGGTAATCGCTGTTCGCGTTAAGTAAACAGCCTTAAACCCCAGCTCCGCCGCTTACAAAGGGGCGGCGGAGCTCCCGAGTTAGCTCTAAATAAAAAACATAAAAATCAAAACACCATGACATATCAACCCACCACGTACTACAACAGCCGTCGCCAGCAAAACTGGTCGCGCAATCAAAACACCGCCCGCTTTAGCTCGGCCGTCAAACTCGGTCCGGTTGCTCATACTGTCTTAGTTGTACTTATGGTCACCGTACTCGGTTTGATATACTTAACTCAGGCTACGCGCACGACTAGCTATGACTATCAGTCGCAGGCCATTGAGTCGCAAATCGCCGATTTAAGCACCCAGAAGAGTGATCTCGAAGTCGAGAATGCCCGCCTAACGTCGCTGAATAATGTCAAAAACAGCAACGTAGCCAAGGCTATGACGACGCCAAGCAATGTTCAGTACGTTCAACAATAGATTATGAAACTAGAACTTATAAAAGGTAGCCGATCGCGGATTTTGGCTGGTTGTTTAATGGCCGTGGCTGTTTTGTTTGCAGTCCGGCTTTTTTATATTCAAATTATTCAGCACGATTATTACCAGCAACTAGCTGATAGCGAGCAAATTAAGCGTTTGACGATTCCGGCACAAAGGGGCATGATCTATGCGCTAAGCGGTTCGCAGCCGGTGCCGCTGGTGATGAACGAGACCGTCTATACTTTATTCGCCGACCCGGCGACCGTTACCGATGTGCAGGGTATTATTAAGACTGTTGAGAGCGTGGCCGGTGGCAATGCGCGGCCTAATTTGGATAAGCTGCTAACCACACCGAATAGTCGTTACCAAATTTTAGCGACCAAACTCACAACCGCGCAGGCGGAGGCCATCAAGAAAAAAGGCCTGGAAGGTATCGGATTCCAGCAGGGTAGCCAGCGCGTCTATCCTGAAGGCGGCTTAGCCGCCCAGACGCTTGGCTTTGTCGATGCTAATGGCGATGGCCAATATGGTATCGAAGGTGGCTTAGACGCCGAGTTAAAGGGCAAAAATGGCCTGCTACAGTCGGTGACCGACATTGCCTCGGTACCGCTAACGATTGGCAGCCGCAACGTGAAGCAGCCGGCGGTCAACGGCAAAAATGTCGTGCTATCAATTGACCGTAATATACAGTCTTATACCGAGGGTGCCTTAAGCCGGCAATTGACCAAGATAGGTGCGCCCGACGGTAGCGTAATTGTTATGAATCCCCAAAACGGACAGGTCTTGGCGATGGCTAATTGGCCAACCTACGATCCGTCGACGTTTAATACGGTTACCAATCCGTCATATTTTAATAATTCAGTGATATCATCGCCTTATGAGCCTGGCTCCGACATCAAGACCTTCACTATGGCGACCGGTATTGACACCGGGGCCGTGACGCCAGACAGCACTTATAACAATACTGGCGTGGTGAATATTGACGGTATTGATATTCATAACGCGCCAGGCGACACCCAGTTTGGCAATATAACATTTCAAACAGCCATGAACTGGTCGCTTAATACTGGTTTTGTAACGGTTGCCGAACGTCTGGGCGACGGTCAAAATATAACACTAAAAGCCCGCCAGACAATGTACGACTACTTTTATAATCGCTTTAAACTCGGTCAGCTAACCGGTATCCAACTTGCTGGCGAGCTACCGGGCATAATTATTCCACCGTCGAGCCCTGACGGTAATGCGGTGCGTTATTCGAACATGGCTTTTGGGCAGGGCTTGGACGTGACAATGCTACAGGTGGCTTCGGCCTTCAGTTCATTAGTTAATGGTGGAAAATATTATAAGCCAACCGTTGTGGCGGGGTCGGTTGACGAGTACGGCGACTACCATCCAGCCGCCCCAGAGACGCCAACTACTTATATTAAGCCGTCGACGGCGAATCAGGTTCGTGACATGACGCATGTTGCCCGAACTACCGTCTTTGTTGGTGCCGACCGGCCGGGCTACTATATGGGCGGTAAAACCGGTACCTCGCAGGCGATTGTTAACGGTAGATATAGTAACACCGACACGGTTGCGACCTATTTAGGCTATGGCGGCACGAAGAATGAGACAAAATATGTCATAATGGTACGAGTATCGGGTCCGCACTTTATGGGGTCGGGCGCAGCGGCAGCCATGCCAATTTTTACCGATATATCGAACTGGCTCGTAAGATATTTAAACATCCCACCACAATAGGAATAAACATGGATATAACAATTTCCGCATTGACCAACCAACTAACTAAGACTTTTTTGCTGAGCATGGTGGCATTCCTAGTCGCCATGCTTCTGACGCCTCTATACACCTATGTCGCGTATAAATATAAGTTTTGGAAGAAGCAGCGCACCACCAGTACTACCGGCGAGGCTTTAACCGTCTTTACTAAACTGCACGCTAATAAGTTCAAGCGCAACATTCCAACCATGGCGGGTATTGTGTTTTTAACATCGATTACACTAGTAACTTTTTTTCTAAATCTGGATCGTAAACAAACTTGGTTGCCTTTGGCGGCGATCGTCGGTGGGGGTATCGTTGGCTTGCTGGATGATATTATTAATGTTCGCGGCCAGGGTGGTGGGGTAGCCGGGCTGCGTTCTAGCCTGAAATTTGCGATGATTACGGCCATCGGCCTGATACTAGGCTGGTTCTTTTTTGCTAAGCTGGGCATCGACGCCGTCCATGTGCCGTTTATCGGTAACTGGGTGATTGGTTGGTGGATTGTGCCGCTGTTCGCTTTTGCGGTGGTGGCGACTGGCAATGCGGTTAACATTTCCGATGGCCTAGATGGTCTGGCTGGTGGCTTGGCCGCAATGTCATTTTCGAGCTTTGGTGTGATTGCTTTGCTGCAGGGGCATGTGCTGCTGGCAGCCTTTTGTTTTACGGTCGTTGGCGCTCTGCTGAGTTATCTGTGGTTCAATATCTATCCGGCGCGGTTTTTTATGGGGGACGTCGGTAGCTTTGCACTTGGCACAAGCTTGGGTGTCGTAGCTATGCTAACCAATTCGTTCTTTTTGCTACCGGTGATTGGTCTGCTGTTTGTTGTCGAGGCAGCTTCAAGCTTAATTCAAATTGTCAGTAAAAAGTTTTTCAAACGTAAGGTATTTATTTCGGCGCCATTACACCATCACCTAGAGGCCACTGGTTGGCCAGAGACTAAGGTGACGATGCGCTTTTGGGTGGTAGCCGCTGTCATGTCGTTTATTGGCGTTCTGTTTGCCATAGCCGGAGGCAACATTTAGCATGAGCCGCTTTGGTATCGCTCGGCTCGATGAGCCAGCCGCCAACCGTCGTCATCGGCCGGACTATATCTTAATTGTATACGTTTTAATCTTAATGGCTCTCGGGGCGGTGACAATCTTTTCGGTTGGACCGCAGCACGCCAATTTACTGAACAATGCCATCGGCAGCCACTACTCAAGCAACTACTTCTTTATTAAGCAAATTGTTAGCCTGGCGCTGTCGTTGGTGGCGTTTGTGCTGGCCGCGGCGGTGCCCTATAAGTATTTCTTGCGCTACAGCGGCACACTGCTAGTGATTGGCCTGGCGGCCTGTTTACTCTTATTTGGCGCCCAGTTGGCGCATCTTGGTATCGCCGAGTGTACGCTTGGCGCTTGTCGTTGGTTTAATCTGGGCCCACTAGGCTCGTTGCAGCCGGCCGAAATCCTAAAGTTTGGACTCTTAGTTTACCTGGCGGCCTTTTTAGGCGCCAAATTGCAAAAAGGCGATATTAATGAAGTTAAAACAACCTTGCTACCGGTAGCATGGGTGACTGGTCTGGCGTTATTGTTTATTGCCGTCATCCAAAAGGACCTTGGTACAGCCATTAGCTTGGCGGTAATTGTTGTGATTATGCTGATTATGTCGGGCGTTAGCTGGAAGATTTTGGGGGCGGTGTTTGGTATCGGCCTGGTCGTAGGTTTGCTATTTATTGTCTCCGAGCCGCACCGGTTACAACGCGTCGAGACCTATATCCAAGGTGACAGCGCCAGCACCAATAGCGGCTCTAATTATCAGAGTCAGAATGCCAAAATTGCCCTCGGTACCGGCTGGTGGCTAGGGCTAGGGGTGGGTAATAGTATTCAGGCGACGGGTTACTTGCCAGAGGCTATCAACGACTCGGTGTTTGCGATTATGGGTGAAATGTTTGGTTTTATCGGCGTCACGCTTGTGATAGTGCTGTTTGTGGCACTCCTTATGCGCATACTTAGGGTGATGGACCATTTAGCCGATCAGCGGCTTAAATTGCTGGCAGCTGGCGTTTTTGGTTGGTTTGGGGCCCATGTTGTTTTGAACGTTGCCGCCATGATTGGACTAATACCACTAACCGGCATAACGCTGCCGCTGCTAAGCTTTGGTGGTACCAGTATGTTGTTTATTACGGCGGCCGTCGGCCTGGTTTTCCAATTATCGGGGTATACTAACTACGCAACCAATCAAAAGGAGGAGACCCATGAAGATTCTGGCAGTCGGCGGGGGATCGGGCGGACACGTTACGCCAGTCGTCGCAGTTCTTAAAGAATTGCGCAAACTACAGCCAGAGGCCGAACTGCGCTTTTGGTGTGATTTTAAATTTGCGCCCCAGGCTAAGGCAACCTTAGCGAAATTTGACACTACGATTCCAGTCAGCCGGATCGTGGCGGGTAAATTACGGCGTTATAATCACTTAACGGTCCTGCGACAGTTGTTTTGGTTTTCGCTAATGGCCAAGAATGTTGGCGATATGTTCCTGGTGGTTTTTGGTATTGTCCAAAGCTGCTTTAAGCTGATTATTTGGCGGCCCGATGTGGTCTTTACGAAGGGTGGTTTTGTTTGTTTGCCAGTTGGCTTGGCGGCGCATTGGCTTAGAATCCCACTGGTGATTCATGACTCTGACGCCCATCCGGGCCTCACTAATCGTATCTTGTCGCGCTGGGCTAGCCAAATCGCCACTGGTGCGCCGCTGGAATACTACTCGTACCCAAAAGACCGGTCGCACTATGTTGGCATTCCGGTTGCCAAGGAGTTGGTGCCGGTAACGGCTAAACAGCAGGCCGACGCCAAATCTAAGTGGGGTGTGGCATCTGATCGGCCTTTGCTTGTGGTAACCGGTGGCGGCCTGGGTGCCATGCGCATCAATAATACGGTTTTGGCTGTCAAAAATGAGCTTATGAAACTCGGCTCCGTGGTACTAGTTGCAGGAACGGCTCAGTACGATGAATTACGGGCCCAGCTGCCAGCTAATAACGAACACTTTCAGTTGTATTCATTTGTCACCGAAATGCCTAGTCTGCTAAGCGCCGCCGATATTGTGATTGCTCGGGCCGGAGCTACGACTATTTTAGAGCTCGCGGCTTTGGCTAAGCCAACTATCTTGATTCCAAATGCCAAATTAACAGGTGGCCACCAAGTTAAAAATGCCAATGTCTATCTAGAGGACCAAGCGGTTAGGGTGGTAGTTGAAGACGATATGGAGACCGAGCCGCAATTACTAGTGTTGGCTGTTAAAGAACTACTTCAGTCGCCGACTGAGTCAAGGGCGATGGCTGCTCGTTTTCATAAATTTGCTCGCCCCGATGCCGCCCATGATATGGCCAACTTAATCATAAGCGCCATTAAATAAGCTATAATAACAGACAGTCATGGCATTTCTTCGTCGTTCAAAAACCGAGCACCAAGCACCGCCGCGCCGTCAATCGCAACCGGCGCCATTTGATACGGCTGCTTCGTTTAAGCGTGGCCGAACGCTCAGCGGCACACGTAGTGCGGTTTTTGAACATGAGGCAGAGTCTGGCCGAGCCAGAGCGCACCTTTTGGCGCAGCGTCGCCGTCGAGTAGCTTTAATTTTTGCAATCGTGCTGGCGGCTAGCCTGTTCCTGGCCCTCTTAATCAGTCAATTAACGGCCCAGGTTTTAGTTGCTACCACCGATACTAGTTTGTCGCGCCCGGTTGACGACAAGCGCTACATTGCCACTATCGATGATTATTTAGCTTTACACCCGGTTGAACGGCTGCGTTTTGCGCTCAATAATCAAGCCTTAACCGATTACGTCGCTAGTAAATGGCCCGAAGTGTCATTGGTGCAACAGGCACCCCTTAGGACCTTTACGGTTACCACCTTTAGGTTAACTTTTCGGCATCCGGTAGCCGGATGGCAAATTAATAGTCAGCAATACTACGTTGATTCGACCGGCGTGGCTTTTGAAAATAACTACTTTGCAGCCCCCGCCGTCCAGATTATCGACCAGAGTGGGGCAGTCCCCGCGAGCGGTAGCGAGGTTACAAGCATTCGTTTCTTGAGCTTTGTTGGTAAGGTCGTTACCCAGGCAGCGAGCAGGGGATACACTGTTACAAAGGCAACCCTGCCGGCGGGTACGACGCGCGAACTCGATATTCAGATGAATGGGGTAGGGCCGGTGGTGAAACTATCAATTGATCGCGGGCCGGCGGTGCAGATTGAAGATATGGATAATGCCTTGAAATATTTTTCAACGCATGGCATCGCACCGCATTATATCGACGTCCGAGTTAGCGGCCGTGCTTATTACCAGTAGCCCACACTCGACTCTATTACCCTTTTACATGTTCTATTTTTGTTCTACTTGCTGATACAAAATATACAACGAAAAAAACTATATTAAAATATCGAAATAACAAAAAATCAAATAGGAGGGTAGAGTAACAAAAGGGGAAGCGTGAAAACATTTTTAAGAAATTGCAAATACGACGCTTGGCCAGCGTGTGGAAAACTTTCCAGCTTGATGCTGGGGCTGACATTTTATACAACAAACCCGCCCAGGCGGCGGCTACTCGGCGCCTGACAGCAGAATGCCTGATACAACACGCCTCAATCATAAATAGTAACTGAAACGTAAATAGTAAAATGGTTAATGCGCAGTAGGTTTTTGCCGTCACTACCTCTTGATATGGCGAGAGTGGTCTTTATGTAGGCGTGTTGCTAATCATCTTTGATTAATATACGTCATGTCGTAAAAGAAACATTGTGCGACGTAAGATCTATATTCAAAACATGAATCATAAATCCGCTTTTGTGACTGCACTTTTCGATTAGCTGCACATTGTTTTTATTAATCACCCTGTGTGATGTGTCGCCCGGTTTTGGCTATCGGGCTTGAACGCTGCTAGCCTAATTTTGTGGTTCGTCAACTTAAGATGCTAATTTGCTGCAGCTGCGCGTTAATCGCGTACATCCACGACAATGCTCGTTTTTACTTATATCTCATGTTCTATTTTTGTTCTATACTGTTTCACGAAATAATACAGGCAGTGATCTAGCCTGCCCCTAATATATTCGCGTGACTACTATTTAATAATCGTACCACTTTGGCCGTTAACGGCCGCTTCAGCGCTATCTAGCGAGGCGATGATAGCTTGTCGTTGGCCTGGGGCGGCCTGGACGAAGCTAATGGCCGCCTGGACCTTTGGTAGCATGCTGCCAGGGGCAAATTCGTTTTGGTTAATATAGCCTGTCAATTGATCGACGGTTGCCTCGTGCAATTCAACCTCTTCGGGAGTGCCAAAGTGCAGTCGTACGCCATCGACCGAAGTAAGGATTAGCAGGGTTTCGGCATTTATGCTACTCGCAAGCGCTGCGGCGCTCATGTCTTTGTCGATCACTGCTTCAACGCCAACTAAGCTCTGGCCGTTATCGACAACCGGTACACCGCCGCCACCGACGGCAATGACGAGCGTATTGCTATTCAGCAGTTGTTCGATAGTCGGTTTTTCGATAATTGTTAGGGGGCGGGGAGACGGTACTACCCTTCTCCAGCCGCGGTTGGCGTCTGGTTTAACGGAAAAGTGACGTTTTTCAGCAGCTTCTCTGGCCTGCGCCTCGGTTTCGTAAAAAGGCCCGACTGGCTTACTGGGGTTACTAAAAGCGGGATCGTTAGTGTCTACCACTACTTGAGTAACGATAGTTGCCACCGGCAGCCTAATACCATCGGCCCGCATCTCATTATCAATCGCCTGTTGCAGCCAGTAGCCGATCATCCCCTGGCTCATAGCGTCGCAGCTGTCGAGCGGCATCGTCGGTACTTCGTCGGTACTAAAGGCTTCTTCGTGTAGCAAGATATCCCCTACTTGGGGGCCATTGCCGTGTACAATTACAATCTGATGGCCCCGCTTGATCAACGGCACCAATTGACGAGCGGTAGCAGCCGCTTCGGCTTGCTGGGCGGCAGCGCTGGCGGCGCCCTGACGCTGCAGGGCGTTGCCGCCTAGGGCAATAACAACTCGCGCCATCTAGATACTAATCTGTCCAGTAACTAATTGATATATCGCAAAGGCCGAAAGAGCGATTAGCGCAAGCGCAATTAAGGCTTCGTATGGCTTGAAGACCTTTTGGTGGTTTTCAAGACGCGCCCATAGATAAACGAAGATACCTGGCGTGTAAATCAGTACCGTTAGTAGCAGATAGGTCCAGCCAGCCGCATAGACTAGCCACAGAGCGTATAAGCTGGCTACTACACCAACTGCAATATTCCAGCCGCGTTTTGGTGTTGTTGGTTTTTCTTTGACCGAGTACTTCAACTGATAAAACGCCGTAAAGGCATATGGCAGCAAAATCGTTGACGTTGCTAGGGCGTACATGAAGTTATAGGTCGAACCGTTATTAATCACGAAACTCAGGATAAATAGCTGCACCAAGACATTAGTGACCGTCAAGGCGACAACTGGCACGCCGTTCTTGTTCTCTTTAGCAAAGATAGCCGGGAACGTCTTGCGCGAAGCAGCGCGGAATGGTAACTCAAAGGCAAACATCGTCCAGGCCAGCCAGGCACCAGCGATAGAAATCACAACGCCGATGTTAATAAAGGCGGCGCCCCACGGACCAACGATTGATTTTAAGAGTTCGGCCATAGCTGGTTGCGATAAATTAGCTAGCTGCGGGCTGGTCATGATACCAAGCGACAGAATTGAGACCAAGACGTAAATTGCTAAAATTGACAGAAAACCAAAGATGGTAGCTTTACCGACATTACTGCGTTTGGTGGCGCGGCCTGAAAAGACGACGGCGCCCTCAATACCAATGAACACCCAAACGGTGGTCAGCATGGTGCTCTGAACTTGAGTCATGACATCTGAGAAGTTAAACTTGCCGCTGACAGTCCCCCAAATATCGGTCGTGAAAATGTTTAACTTAAAGGCAAGAAAAGCGGCCAAAATAAAGATTAGAATCGGGATAATTTTGGCGGCCGTAACAATTAGGTTGGTTAAGCCAGCGGTACGAATACCCTTTA
The DNA here is from genome assembly GCA_027451185.1 of Candidatus Saccharimonadota bacterium. Taxonomy (GTDB): domain Bacteria; phylum Patescibacteriota; class Saccharimonadia; order Saccharimonadales; family Saccharimonadaceae; genus DAIDJW01. Next base: position 3,919 of record DAIDJW010000008.1, on the reverse strand, counting down.
AGATTAGGTATTGGCCGAACCATAAGACAACCGATGCGCCAATGACCGATGGCCAGTTTTGCCCGGTGCCGAACATATGGAAAAAGTATCCTAGGGCGCTAAACATCAGTGCGGCATAGGCAACATTGCCAATCCAGGCCGATATCCAATAACCCCAGGCCGAGTTAAAACCGAGGAACTTACCAAAGCCAGCTTCGGCGTAACTGTAGATACCGGCGTCAAGATCGCGGCGTTTTTTATTAAGGTTTTGAAAACTGAACACCAAAAATAGCATGCCGATGCCTGTTATGACCCAGCCAATAATAATTGCCATTAGCGAGGCATGCGCCGACATATTGCTCATTAAGTTAAAGACGCCACTTCCAATAACGGAACCAACCACTAGGCCGGTGAGCGACAATAACCCGAGGTTACGCTTCTCTTTTACAGTTGTTTTTGCTGTCATTGCGGGATCTCCTATGACCCTTTTATAAAGTTAATGCCATCACGGCTTTAATGGTATGTAAGCGATTTTCGGCTTCGTCAAAGACGATGCTGTTGGTGCTGTTGAACACCTCGTCGGTTACTTCCATCTCCGTGAGGCCGAATTTTTCTTGTACTTCTTGACCCACCTGAGTCTCGGTATTGTGGAACGATGGCAGGCAGTGCATAAATTTAACCTCCGGATTACCGGTGTGGTCCAACATTGCCCGATTGACCTGATAGTATCTTAATAGGTTGATTCTTTCCTCAAGCTTATCCTCCTCGCCCATTGATGCCCAGATATCGGTATAAATTACCTGCGTACCGATTAACGCGTCGTCAAAATTGTCAGTTAGCGTGATTTTGGCACCAGAGGTTGCTGCCAGCTGGTGGGCCTGATTAATTAGCTGCTCATCGGGTCGTAGCTCGTTCGGGGATAAAATGCGAAAATCAAGTCCCATTTGGGCGCTAGCAAGCAGCAAAGTGTTAGCTGTATTATTGCGGCCATCACCAACATAGGTTAGCTTTAGGCCTTTAAGGTTATGGCCAAAGTATTCTTGCATAGTCATAAAATCAGCCAGCATTTGGGTTGGGTGGAATTTGTCGGTGAGACCATTCCAAACTGGCACACCAGAAAACTTTGCTAGCTGTTCGACTGTTTCGTGCTTAAAACCGCGGAACTCGATGCCGTCGAACATTCGACCGAGTACGATAGCGGTATCTTTAACGGATTCTTTTTTACCAAGTTGGATATCATCTTTGCCCAGGAACTCGGGATTGACACCCAAATCGTTAGCGGCGACCACAAAGGCCGAGCGCGTACGGGTAGATGTTTTTTCGAACAGCAGGGCGATATTTTTACCCTCATGAATGCGATGTGGCTGACCGATGCGTTTTTGGCGCTTCAGCTCGTGCGACGTTTCGAGCATTAAATTAATTTCTTGTGGCGTAAAGTCGGTTAGTGTCAGTAGTGATCGACCGCGTAAAGAGCCGTTCATTAAATGTCCTCCCTGATCAGCGGCATACTCATACAGCGTGGACCGCCACGGCCACGGCCAAGTTCGGCGCCGCTAATTTCAATTACTTCAACGCCGGCTTCGCGTAGTTTCTGGTTAGAGATGTAGTTGCGATCATAAGTGATGACCACCCCTGGCGCAATAGCGAGGGTGTTGCTGCCGTCATTCCACTGCTCCCTAGCTGCGGCAATCGCATCGCCGCCTGCAACCTTGATTAAGTCAACGTGGTCGACTCCAAGCGCTGTCTGCAATGTCTGGGCGACGTCGTTGGCTCGCGTGATGCGTGGATAGCGTGAGCCGTCTTGTTTTTCGAGAATGTACATATTGAGCTTACCGCCGCTATCGAGAATCTCGGGGTGGATGGTGAATTTATCGCGGTCAATCATCGTAAATACCGTATCAAGGTGCATAAACGCATGTGATTTAACAGGAATTTCAACCGCAATAATCTTGCGAAAATCAGAGCCTTCAAACAGATTGGCAGCCATAGTCTCAATGGCTTCTGGCGTGGTACGCTCGCTGATACCGATGGCCATCGTATCGTGGCTCAATACCTGTTCGTCGCCGCCTTCCATTGAAAAATGCTGGTCGCGATTATACCAAACCGGAATGTTAGCAGCGCTAAAACGTGGGTGGTATTTGATAATATATTCCATAAATAATGACTCGCGCCGCCTGGCTGCCCAGTGCATACGGTTAATGGTCAGCCCGTTACCGATAACGGCGTTTGGATCGCGCGTAAAGTATAAGTTTGGCATCGGGTCAAGATAGAATGGATAGGAGCTGTGCTCGACCATAGTGTGTAACTGCACAACATGCTCTTCTGGGACCGGTAGGCTATCTTTACGAATGCCAGACATAACGGTGTGAATAATGTCAATCGGTGCCATCTGCATGAGATAGTCAATGATAGCATCGGTTACACGACGCTCGCCTTGTTTTGAGGCGAATACCATGTCGCGCACAAACTGGCGTCGTACCTCTTCGTCGGCAATCGCTTCGGCCGACAATTGGTCAAGGTATAGCACCTCGACTCCCCGGTCGCGCAAGATGTTGGTGAAGTTGTCGTGTTCTTGTTGAGCGACCTTTAAGTAAGGAATGTCGTCGAATAGTAAGTCGGTTAGATAATTTGGGGTTAAGTTTTCTAGTTCATTGCCCGGCCGGTGTACCAGCACGGTTTTTAAGTTACCAATTTCTGATGTGATGTGAAGCGGATCCATTTTGTTTTTCCCACCGTTTTATATTACTAAGTTCATTATAAACTTAAACGTTTTAAGTGCAAGTTGGCTAGTTAACAGATGTGAATTTAGCTAACGCAGCTTTAATTCGGTCGGATCGGCTGGCTGGACCGGGACGGCTGTGGCCTCGCTCACCCTTTCGGCAGTATCGGTTGGGGTTGAGCTTTTTTTACGATGACGTGTGCGCTTCTTTTTGACAGGGGCACCAGATTCGTTGGCAAGTGGTGTCGGCTGGGCGGCGTTGGTGCTAGCGGCCTCAAGGGCGACTTCGCCGGCGGCTAGCTTTTCACTAGCGGTCGCTAGTGGCTGATGGGCGGTCGGCGTAATGGTTGTCCCGTTGGCATTAATTGGCCACTGTGCTGCTTGGGCGGGCGTTTGTTTAGGTTGCAGATTTTGTGGTGGTTGAATGGCTGTGGCGATTTCTTGCTCAACATCAGCGCGGCTACGGCTGTAGCGGCGGCGGGTGTATTCGATGATTCGACCGGTGTTATCGATTTGCGGCGGCGGCAGTTGCAAGGTGCGCGCGCTAAAGGCTGGCGCTTTTTCGCCGCCGATAACCATATTAATGACAAAGTTACGGTTGTGCATCTGCAATAGGTCTTGCGGCTCAAATTGCGGCTCAAATTGTTTGGCTAACATCGGGGCATCATCGGCCGAAACGCGGAAAGAAATCATTGTGCCAACGTTACCAAAAACGGCGTCACGGACAGTGTCGGTCATCTGTGAAATATACTGGTTGGCGACGGTCAAATTAAGGCCGTATTTACGCGCTTCGGACAGGATTGTAGCGAACGAATCGGTGGCGAAGTTTTGAAACTCGTCAACATATAGGTAGAATGGTCGGCGATCTTCAACGTTGGCAATATCGCTGCGACTCATGGCGGCTAGCTGAATTTTTGTCACCATAAAGGCTCCCAAGATCGAAGCGTTATCCTCGCCTATCAGGCCCTTCGACAAGTTGACGATTAAGATTTTACCGTCGTCCATAATTTGGCGGATATTAAAGGTACTCTTTGGCTGGCCGATAATGTTACGAATTACCGGGTTGGCCGTAAAGGCCCCGACTTTATTAAGGACTGGGGCGATAGCTTCCGATACGAACTTGTCGTTCCAGCTGGCGAACTCGACTTTCCAAAAGTTCAGCACCACCGTGTCGGTACAGTAGCCAAGCGTTTCATTGCGGAAACGCTTGTCGGTTAACAT
>DAIDJW010000007.1 GCA_027451185.1 Candidatus Saccharimonadota bacterium | reverse complement strand
GGTTCGGGCGTCGTCTCCAAAATCATTAAGTAATATGCGTGGCCGGCTCACCAGGGCCGGCCGCTTGTACAGGAGTGTAGCTCAGCTGGTAGAGCGGCGCTTTCGTAAAGCGTAGGTCTCCGGTTCAATCCCGGACAGCGGCTCCATAACTATTTTATGAAAAACACCGTTAAACAATCATTTAAAGAACTTTTAACCAATCGTTATCTAACGGTCTTATCTGGCTCGGTCATCCTGCTGGCGATTATTTTTGTAATTTATATACTAATAGCCGTTAGGCCAAGTGACCTGCAATTGATTACGCACTACACTGCCTACGGTATAACCAACCTCTACCGCAGCCAATGGTTTTATCTTTGGTCATTTGGAGCGTTTGCGCTCCTAGCGGCGTTCTTGCATGTTGCCATTGGCCTAAAACTCTACTTGTCGAAGGGCCATCCGCTAGCGATTATGTTTGTTTGGTTAGGCCTAGGCATTATAATTTTCGCCTGGATTATAGCCTATGCCATTATTAATGTTTGGTCACCAGTTTAGGCTATGATTGATCTTGAAATACCTCTCGGCAAACGCAGTCCATCCTACCGTTTTTTTGAGATGCTGCCGGCGATTTTAAGCTACGGCGCCTTAATCTTGATGATTGTTTTGTCGTTGATATCACCGCTCCTAGCGGCAATTTATTTAATGTTGATTGTCATCACATTAATCGTCAAGGCTGTCGGCATTGCTATCCATACCATTGCTGGCCGCAGCGTGCTTGATAAAAGCCAGAAAATTAATTGGGCTGAACGACTAGACGACCTGAGTGCTCCGCAAGATTCCTACGAGATGTTAAAAGGCCACACCAAGGGTTTTGGTATGCCGCAGCATATTGAGAACTTGCGTTTAGTCGCGGCCGACGCTGAAGCGTTTCCGAAGCCAGACGACGTTTATAACGCGGTTATCGTTGCAACATATAATGAGTCGTATGAAATCCTGCAGCCTACTATTCAGGCGGTGCTCGATACTACTTACGATAAAAAACACATTATTATGGTAATTGCTTATGAGGAGCGGGGCGGTGAAGCGATTAAGTCTACGGTTGAGCGTTTGAAAAAAGAATTTGGTCGTAAGTTTTTTGCCTTCGAGCTAGTTGAGCACCCTAAAGATTTGCCGCATGAAGTTATCGGTAAGGGCGGCAATATCACCTATGCTGGTAAGTATTTGGCAAAATGGCTCAACAGGAGGCATGTTGATTACAAAAATGTAATCGTCACCACCCTAGACAGCGATAACCGCCCGCATAAGACATACTTCGATTATTTGACTTATGAATTCATTGTCCACGAAGACCGTAAACACCTGTCGTTTCAACCAGTGGCGCTGTACTTCACTAATATTTGGGACGTGCCGGCGCCAATGCGTGTCTTAGCCACGGGCAATACCTTCTGGACGATTATTAGTTCAATGCGACCACACACCCTACGTAACTTCGCAGCCCACTCTCAGCCGATGGAGGCGCTTGTAGAGATGAATTTTTGGAGCACGAGGACGATTGTCGAAGACGGCCATCAGTATTGGCGCAGCTATTTCTATTTTGGCGGTAACTACGACGTCGTGCCGCTACATGTGGCAATATACCAAGACGCTGTTCTAGCAGAGACTTATACCAAGACGCTGAAGGCTCAGTTTGTCCAGCTCAGGCGCTGGGCTTATGGTGCCTCAGATGTGCCATATGTGGCTACCAGAATCTTCACCAAAAAGCGTAACGTTCCACTGCTGGCTGCTTTTGGCCGATTGTTTCGCCTAATAGACGGCCACGTTACGCTGGCGGCAGTGTCGATATTGGTGGCTGTTGGCGGCTGGGTGCCGCTGCTCGTGAACCGCGATGCCTATACTAGTGTTGTAGCCCATGAATTACCGGACACGATTAGTCTGATCCAGCAAATTGCCTTGTTTGGTTTATTTATCACTATTTTTCTGACTTTCAAAATGCTACCAACGCGACCAGAGCGCTATAAACGCCGTCGGACAGTCTTTATGCTGGTGCAGTGGGTGCTGATGCCAATCACATCGATCTGTTATAGCTCGTTTGCAGCCTACTATTCACAGACTCGTTTATTTTTCGGCAGGTATTTGGATAAGTTTGACGTTACAGTTAAGGCGACGCATAGTTCGCAGGTTGCGGCCAAGGAAGAGACTAAGGCTCGTAAGGCAGCCGAACAAAACTAAGAACCCCGGGCTCATAGAGTCGGGGGTTCTTAGTGGCTATAAAGTCAGCCGGAAATAATCTAAAAACTATTCTTTAACAGTGCGCTGGCGAACTTCGCGGCGTACTTCTTGGAGTGTCTTGTTGTACTCAAAATCAATCGTGAAACGATCGAGAGCTGAGACGGTCTTAGCGACCTGTAGTTGGTTATCTTTAACCATGAACTAATACTAGCATAAACGGTATATATTGTCAATGGAACATCGACCAGAGCGGTATATCGTCCGTGATATATATTTTTAAAATACGACCAAAAATGCTAGTGGAAAACTGTGTTAAACTGTGCTAAAAACCGTGGACAATCAAAAACCGCCTCTGTTAAAAGGCGGTTGAATAACGAATTTGGTGGGTCCTATAGGGCTCGAACCTATCACCTCCACAACGTCAATGTGGCGCTCTAGCCAAATGAGCTAAGGACCCGTTCGGTTTTTTATGATAGCAGAATAGGGGTGAATATGCAATCGTCGGGCGCGTTAGGGGCGGATATGTTATAATTCATTTTGGACGACGATAAAGCCTAACCATCTTTGGAGCCCCGTGAAGTCTAACTGTACGATAACAGTTGTCATAAGCGCCCGACTAGTCGGGAAGTCCGGTGGAACCGTCCGCATCTATTTAGCGGGCCCGAGACATGCGATATGTGGATTTATAATAATGAATTCATTTACCGCATGTTTTTATTATATTAACCAAACAGGAGACAGATTATGAACGATGAACAGTTACGCGCTATGCGACACAGCCTGGCCCATATTACGGCGGCGGCCGTGCAGCAACTGTGGCCCGACGCTAAATTTGGTGTAGGCCCAGTGGTCGAAAATGGCTTTTACTATGACATTGACCTAGGTGAGCGTAAAATTTCCGAGGAAGATTTTCCGAAAATCGAAGCCAAAATGCGCGCGATTATTGGTGAGGATCAAGATTTCGAACGCTTCACGATGCCGATTGACCAAGCCATCGAATGGGCGCGCGACAACCATCAACCATATAAAGAAGAATTGCTAAATGATCTCAAACGAGCCGGTACGACGGCCGCCAAAGATATCGATAGCGAAGAGTTGGGGTTAGCGGCAAGTGGCGAAGCGGCGGTTAGTGAAGTGTCGTTTTATAAGAATGGTAGCTTTGTCGATTTATGCCGTGGACCTCACGTCGCGAATACTCGTGAAGTCGGCGCCTTTAAATTGTTGCGCATTGCCGGTGCTTATTGGCGTGGCAAAGAAGGTAATCCGCAAATGCAGCGCTTATATGGCGTGGCTTTTGCCAGCCAAGCCGAGTTGGATGAGTTTTTAAAAAATCAAGAACTAGCTCGTCAACGTGATCACCGCAAGCTAGGCATTGAGCTCGACCTATTTACATTCTCGCCGTTGGTTGGCGCTGGTTTACCGCTGTTTACGCCACGTGGAACAATTTTACGTGATAAATTGGGCGCTTTTTCGCAACAGCTTCAGGCGGCAGCTGGTTATGAACGTGTAGCCATTCCACATCTAACGAAGGTTGATTTATATAAAACTTCCGGCCATTACGATAAGTACCCGGAGCGTTTCGAGGTTACGAGTGTCGAGAGTGACGACCTGTTTATGATGAAGCCGATGAACTGCCCGCATCACACCCAAATCTATGCTTCGCGCCCGCGCAGCTATCGCGATCTGCCAATTCGCTATATGGAGAATACGGTCGTATACCGAGACGAAAAAGCCGGTGAACTGCACGGTTTGAGCCGTGTTCGTGGCGCAACTCAAGACGATGCACATGTATTTTGCCGAACCGACCAGATTGAGCAGGAGTTTACGGCCATCATGGAGATGATTCGTACGATGTACGATGAATTCGATTTAAAGTGGCGCGCTCGATTGAGCTTTCGCGATGACACCGATAAATATCTTGGCGATCCGAAGCTCTGGCAGACTGCGCAAAAAACGATTGAGGACGTTGCTAAAAAACTGAATCTCGATTACTTTGTTGGTCTGGGCGAAGCAGCTTTTTATGGACCGAAGATAGACATCATGGCAACCGATGCCTTGGGCCGCGAATGGCAGCTAGCCACCGAGCAGCTCGACTTTGTGCAACCGGAGCGCTTTGGCCTGACCTATACAGCCGAAGATGGCAGCGAACAGCGTCCAGTTATGATCCACAAGGCCTTGCTCGGCTCCCTGGAGAGGTTTTTGAGTGTCTACATTGAGCATACCGGTGGTTGGTTTCCGTTCTGGCTGGCGCCAGAACAGCTGCGCATACTGACAATCAATGAGACAGTTTTGGACTACGTTGACGAGGTCAAGCAACTGCTACAAGACATCGTGCTGAATCAGCCAATTAAATACAACGAACTGCGCTTTACAGTAGACGATCGTAACGAAAGTTTGGGCAAAAAGATTCGTGAAGCCGCTGCCTGGAAGGTGCCCGTGCAGCTGATCATTGGTCCAAAAGATAAAGCGGCGCGCGAGATTAGTGTGCGCACACAAACCGGCGAAGAGAAAGTTCAGCTTGATAAGTTAGCCGAATACTTAATATCTTTAAGGTAGTTTATGCAACCGGACGCTTCATTTCGCGACCAAGTTGAGTGTTTTATGTCACTAGTGCCGGCTGGCCGAGTGACTACTTATGGTGACTTGGCGGCACTCGCAGGTCATCCGTACGCAGCGCGCATTGTCGGCGGAATTGCACACCACGGTGACCAGAAGCTACCATGGCATAGGCTGGTTAACCGCTTCGGTGGACTGGCGAGCGGCTACTATGGCGGACGCGAGGTACAGGCGACGATACTTGAGACTGAAGGCGTGACATGCACGGATTTTATTGTTGATAATTTTGCGGAGCGGCGATGGCAGCCAAGCCTTTAGTGGTTATCGTCGGGCCGACGGCCAGTGGTAAAACTGGTCTGGCTATTAAAATCGCTAAGCAATTTAACGGCGAAGTGATCGCGGCCGATTCGCGTACCATATATAAATATATGGATATCGGCACGGCTAAGCCAACTGTCCAGGAAATGCAGGGCATACCGCATTGGGGGATTGACCTAGTTGAGCCCGGCCAAACTTTTTCGGCAGCCGATTTTAAGAATTACGCCCTGAGTAAGATTACCGACATTCGACAACGTGGGCGTCTACCGATTTTAGTTGGTGGGAGTGGGCTGTATGTTGATGCTTTAATATTTGATTACCAATTTGGTCCGAAAGCCGACGCCAAAAATCGTGCGCAGTGGCTAGCTTTGCCTATCGATGAGTTAATAGACTATTGCAAAAACAACAACATACGCTTACCCGAGAATGCCAAAAACAAACGCTATTTAGTAAGGGCGATTGAGCAGAGTGGTATCAATCAAAAACGACGCCTAACACCTATAGAAAATACAACCATTGTAGGAATTGCAACAGAAAAAGTAGAGTTGCGCCATCGCATTGAACAGCGAGCTGACGCGATGTTCAAGGCTGGTATGATCGATGAGGCTAAGCGTCTTGGCGAGCGTTATGGGTGGCGAGCTGAGTCAATGACTGGCAATATTTATCGACTTGTTGAGCGTTATATCGACGGTGAGTCATCGATCGAAGAATTGCGCAATCAGTTTATTCTCAGCGATTGGCATCTGGCGAAAAAACAACTAACTTGGCTAAAAAGAAATCATTTTATTAAGTGGCTGGCTCTAGACGAGGCCGAACAATATATTGCTGACCGGCTCGCGATTGAGTAAGATTCGTGTTATCATAGAACACGAAAGTTATACGAGAGGGCTAGACATGATTGATGCATTGTTCGGATCAAAAACGCGCGTTAAACTACTGCACCTTTTTTTGAACCATCCTGGACAATCTTTTTATGTTCGCGAAATTACGCGTTTAGTAGATGAACAAATTAATTCTGTTCGCCGCGAGTTAGCCAATATGTTGGCGGTTGGAGTTATTACTAGCGACACGGCCGATAACAAGCTTTATTATCAAGTCAACCAACGCTATGACTATTACCTTGCTCTAAGATCGATCTTTGCCGATGAGCCAATCGATGCCGTTCATGAATCAAGAGCCGCTGAAGACGTTCTAAATAAACAATATCGAGACGCCATTACCGAAATTGGTGGTTTGCGGCTGGCTATTATGGCCGGCGTGCTGGTCAAGGGATCATCAAGCCCAGTTGATTTACTTTTGGTCGGTAAGCCGTCGACGTCTAAAGTCAAAGCGCTGATTAATCTTATTGAAAAAGGAGAGGGTCGTGAGATAAACTATAGTGTGCTGAGCTATGACGACTTTTATTACCGCCTAAGCATGCGCGACCGATTTATTACCGAAATCATCAATACCAAATATGCCGCTCCGATTGACCAAGACAATATTCTGCGGCGAGAACAGGAGAAATAAATATGTTTGACATTGAATACAAGGGCGGCAACACCGTCGTTATCACAAGCAAAAAGGCGACAATCGTCACCGACCCCAGGTTGTCACTGTTGGGCCTAAAGGATATCGCCATCAAGGACTCAGTTGAGTTGTCGACCGAAGCACGTTTTACCATCGATAACCCAGACGCCAGACTAGAGGTCGAGGGCCCGGGCGAATATGGCGTGGCTGATTTTGACATTAGAGGTATTGCCGCGCAACGGCACATCGATAGTGATAAAACCGAATTGCTAGCAACTATTTACCGCATTGAGATTGGCGATGTCAGGCTTGGCTTGCTCGGTAATATCGATCCGAACCTAAGCGACAACCAGCTGGAAGAACTTGGTGTGATTGATATTCTAGTCCTACCAGTTGGCGGCGGTGGTTATACACTCGACGCTGTCGGCGCAACCAGCCTGGTGCGCAAAATTGACCCGAAAGTTGTTATCCCGGTTCATTACGCCGACGATAACTTAAAGTATGAGGTTCCTCAAGACAAATTAGATTTATTCTTGACCGAGCTATCGGCACCTGTCGAAGAAACAACAAAGTATAAAGTTAAGCAACTGCTTAACTTGCCAGAGTCACTAACGGTTATCAAACTAGCTCGTAACTAGATTATGAATTAATAAAAAAACAGCCTCCTTGGCGGGAGGTTGTTTTTGATATTGGGTAAAATTAGGCGAGGATACCTTTTTTCTTCAAGGTACGAATAGCTTGCGTGCTAAGATTCATAGTGACCTTTTGGCCGTTAACCTCGAACGTTTTCTTCTGTAGGTTTGGTTTGAAAACGCGATTGGTGCGACGCAAAGAGAAGCTCACATTGTTGCCAAATTGTTTACCCTTACCAGTTAGTTCGCATCGTGCAGCCATTTTATTACTTCCACTTATTTTTAACAATCTTGCCCATTTTAACCTTTTTCAATCTAATAGTCAAGCCGGTATAGCTGGTTGGCTATAACAACGGGCCTGGAATGGTATAATGCTTAGATGGGTGTTAATTTACTATATTTAGTTGTCGTTTTAGTTGTTATTTTCATATCGATGACGATACATGAGATAATGCACGGCTATGTTAGCTATTGGCTGGGCGATGATACGGCTCGCGATGCCGGCCGACTGTCGTTCAACCCTTTGAAGCATGTCGACCCGTTCTTAACGATTATCTTGCCGTTGTCACTGGCTTTGGTCGGTGCGCCTATTTTTGGTGGTGCCAAGCCGGTGCCGTTTAACCCAAATCGTGTGCGCGGCGGGGAGTGGGGCGTGGCGGCAGTTGCTTTGGCGGGACCGCTGACAAATTTTTTGTTAGCTTTTATAGCCTATGGACTCTGGGCGCTGACCGGAATACACGCGAGTGGCGATAGCCTAGTGACGATGGTCATTGCTACGACTGTGTCAGTAAACCTAGGCTTCTTCGTGTTTAATATATTGCCAGTGCCGCCACTGGACGGTTCGAGGGTATTTTACGCTTTAGCACCAGACTTCGTGCGCCGTGCCATGGACTGGCTGGAGCGCTATGGCATTATTGTGGTATTCATTTTAGTGCTGGTGTTTAGCCAGCAACTAAGCATCTTTATGGGCGCGGCAATCAACTTCTTTATCGGCTGGTTCGGTAGCATCTTCGGTTTCTAGAATGCTATAATAAGAGTAGCCCAAGCAACCGTGGCCATATGATTTTCCTGAATATCATATTTGATAGGTAGATCTAATGATTCGTTTCCGTGGAAACGTTTTGCGATCAACCACCTTGCCTTTACGCGGGGAATATCAAGAGCCAGCGGTTGCTTGGGTTTTTTGTGTTAAAATATCATCATAAGACGACAAACACAGAAAGAAAAAAATGCGCCAACGAATATCAGTCCGTGCGATTATCCAACAAGACGGTAAAACTCTACTTTTGCGGCGGGCGAGTGGTCGCCAGTCGATTCTTGGTAAATATGAATTGCCCGGTGGCAAATTAGGTTATGGTGAGCAACCTGAAGATGCCCTAAGGCGCTACTTGTACGATGACGCCGGCTTACATATTCGGTCTGCACAGTTATTCGATGCCGTTACTTATATTGACCACGACAACAACAGTCTGCAGTATGTGGTCATAACTTATACGGTTAGCCTTGCGCCGTTATACGGCCACAGCGTTAAGCTGAGCGGTAATTACGACAAGTATAAATGGCAACAGTTGTCTAAAGAACATCAAGAAGGCTTGACCGACTTAACGCAGCTAATCCTTGGTATTATCGTGCAAGATCAGATTGTCGGCGAAAGTATTAGTGGTCAGCAGGCTAACGATGAAGAAAATACAACAGATACAGCGGTTACCATATACGCCGATGGCGGCTCGCGTGGCAACCCTGGCCCGTCGGCAGCTGGCTATATAATGTTGAATAATCAACAACAAGTAATCGACCAGGGAGGTGAGTACTTAGGTATTACGACCAACAATCAGGCCGAATACCAAGGGGTTCGGCTGGGTCTTGAAAAGGCGCTAGAGCACGGCGCCTCAAGCGTTGATTTTCGGTTGGATAGTATGTTGGTCGTTAATCAAATGAACGGGCTTTACCGCATTAAGAATCGCGAGCTATGGCCCATTCACGAGCGTATTCGGAGTCTAATAAAAAAGTTTCACAAAGTATCATTTAGCCACGTCCAACGAGAATTTAACCAACTGGCCGACGGGATGGTCAATAAGACGCTTGATGAGCATCTCACCAATCACGGCCAGGAAGTGTAGTATAATAAATCTTACAGTCTACTAGACGATCGCCTCACGTTAGCGTGAGGAGGAAAGTCCGGGCAGCGTAGGGCGCGACAGTCGCTAACGGCGACCAGAGGTGACTCTAGGGAAAGTGCCACAGAAACAAAACCGCTCACTTTGTGAGTAAGGGTGAAACGAGTGGGGTAAGAGCCCACAGCGTCGCGCGGTGACGCGCGGAGAAGGTAAACCCTGTCGGCTGCAAGGAGGTCTGCATTAAAGAGTTGCCCGCTCGCAGGCCGATACCCGCTTGATTATGCCAGCAATGACATAACTAGATAGATGATCGTCCTCGACAGAACCCGGCTTACGGTAGGCTGTAACCAAAAAACTCCTCATTGTGAGGAGTTTTTTGGTTACAGAGTAGTAATGACTAAAGTTTGGCGCTTTTCACGATAGAAGTGAAAGTTTTTGGATCGTTGACGGCCAGGTCGGCTAGAACCTTGCGGTCAAGCTCGATGTTAGCAGCCTTCAGGCCAGCAATTAACTTACCGTAAGTGGTACCGTTTTCACGCGCAGCAGCATTGATACGGGTGATCCACAATGAACGTAGGTCACGTTTCTTGTTGCGTCGATCGCGGTAGCCGTACTGCAGAGCCTTGATAACGGCCTGCTTAGCTAGGCGATAGCTACGGGTACGGTTGTGCTGCATGCCCTTAGCGGCAGCTAATACTTTTTTGTGCTTAGCGCGTCCTTCGACGCCTCGTTTGATTCGCATACAAATTCTCCTTTATAGGTGAACGTCGGTTGCGGGTTATGACCGCTATTCGTTTTTATGCACCGAGCGCTCGTTTAATATTCTTAGCAGTACCACCCGTCACGACGGCTGTCGTTTGGATGTTACGCTTGCGGCTCTTGCTCTTTTTCGCGAGCAGGTGGGCCCCAAAAGCACGACGGCGAGTAAGCTTACCGGTACTGGTCAGCTTAATCCGCTTGGCGGTGCCTTTGTGAGTTTTTAACTTTGGCATTACTTACTCCTTATTACTATGCTCAAATTGCGTCCAGCCATCTGTGGCTGCTGCTCAACAACCGCTTCCTCGGCTAGGAGATCGGCGATTCGATTAATCATATCGTAGCCCAGCTCTTTGTGAGCCATCTCGCGGCCTCGATAAAAGATTTGAATCCTAACCTTGTGGCCTTCTGACAAAAACTCACGAATTTTTCGTAGCTTAATGTCTAAGTCGCCAGATCCGATCTTAAGCCCGAACCGCATTTGTTTCAGCTCGCTTTGCTTGTTGGAGCGGCGATTCTTTTGAGCTTCTTTTATCTTCTGGTACTGGTACTTACCCCAGTTGACGATTTTCACCACGGGGGGATTGGCGCCGGGTGAAATCTCGACCAGATCAAGCCCAGCCTCTTCGGCGAGGTGCAGAGCTTCGCTCCGACTCATAATACCGAGTTGTTCGCCGCTTACACCGATAACGCGGAGTTCGCTGGCGCGAATAGCCTCGTTAATACGAATTGATTGGTTGATGTCTGTCTCCTCTTCGAGTAGCAAGTTGTTTTTTGAGCGTTTACTCGCTAGTTATTCTAGCAAATTTATCCTTAAATGACAAGTGGTGGCAAGGGGTGATTATTGACTTTCGCGGCGATAGTGCAAAGCCTCGCTTAGGTGATGTTGTTTTATGTCGGTCGAATCGTCTAAATCGGCAATCGTCCGGGCAATTTTAATAATTTTAAAATAACTGCGCGCGCTGAGATTCAATTTGTCAGCAGCTTGGACGAGCAGAGCCTGGACGCTAGGAGAGAGTTTAATGTGCCGCCTAACCGCATTGCCGCTTAGAAATCCGTTGTATATGTCACTACTATTATATCGTTCATTTTGACGACATTTAGCGACATTGATTCTAGTTAACTCTTTTACATGTTGATTATTTGTCAACGATTCGTTATCTAATAATAGCTTGCTTGTGATGCGGGAAACATTTAGAAATAAATCAATACGGTCGAGCAGTGGGCCAGACAGCCGTTTTTGATAATTTAGGATTTGTGTCATCGTGCAGCTGCATTCTTTAACCGGGTCACCATAATAGCCACAAGGGCACGGGTTCATGGTTGCGATCAGCATAAAGTTAGCTGGATAGCGAATATGCCCGTTGGCCCGCGATATCGAGACAACTTTGTCTTCCAGCGGTTGCCTGAGGGCTTCTAGGGTAGCACGCGAATATTCCGGCAGCTCGTCGAGGAATAGGACGCCTCGGTGGGCTAAGCTAATTTCACCCGGTTTGGGGTGAGCGCCACCACCGATAATTGCTAATTGACTGGCGGTGTGGTGGGGTGAGCGGAATGGCCTGGTTTCGATAACTGTGCCCCCAGACTCACCAGATAAGCTATATATCTTTGTAACCTCAATCTGCTCTTGCTTCGATAACTTTGGCAGCAAACTTGTCGTAGCCTGCGCAAGCATCGTTTTACCCGAGCCTGGCGGGCCGCTAAATAGTAGATTGTGGTGGCCGGCGGCGGCGATTACTAAGGCTCGTTTAGCCTGTTCTTGACCTCTGATGTCGTCAATTGTCAGCTGTCCGGCTGGAGCAGGGCGGGGTGCGGTTATCTGACTGGTCGAGGGCGCAATTGTAAACTCGTGCTTTAGGTGAAGAAACAGTTCTTTAAGACTAGTGACTCCAATAATTGTGATACCATCGATTAGCGCTGCTTGGGCTGTGTCGGCGATCGGCAGATAAAGTGTTTTATAGCCCGATTTTTTGGCAATTTCAGCTATCGCAATAGCTCCTCGGATAGCACGAAGGCCTCCGTCGAGGGCTAATTCGCCAGCAAAAATAGCCCCTGTTACTTCCGACTGCTTCAGTTGACCGCTTAGGACCAAAATCGATAAGGCAATCGGCAGGTCAAACGACGCTCCGTCCTTGGGTAGCTCGGCCGGCGCCAGGTTGATCGTGAGCTTCTTGGCAGGGAAGTTGAGTAGGGAATTATCAATCGCGCTTCTGACGCGCTGTCGGGCTTCGTCGATTGCTTTATTGCCCATACCGACTATCTGGATAGCCGGTAAGCCGTTCTTAGAGTCACCTTCAACCTCGACGATTGCTCCATCGAAGCCGATCTGCGCAACTGTCATAACTTTTGCTACCATAATCTAAGCTTAATTTAAGCATAACTAGTATTTTATAGCAATATTTGCTATAATCACGACAGTTGTGGGGCTGACATAGCTTCGACAAAGAGATTTTAACAGATTATTCTGCAAGTCGATTTACACTCGTAAGTGTTTTTTCTAATTGCAAACTTCTTTGCAAAAGCAAAGGCTGCCGTACTCGCATTCGTGAGCACTCCAGTACTTGCGCCAGTTATCGCTTAATACCGATAACCATAGTGTATTCACGCGTAGCACGAGGAATTCACTGTGTTATACATACCGCTACTAGCTTTGATTCGTGGAAGCAGGCGAGTCAGAGGACATTTACTGCGCGACTAAGCCGATATACGTGTTTGCCAGTCAAACCGGACGTGTCGTAAACACAAATGACAAACTATACTTGTAGATGAATAATAGGTTACTCCTTGGACCGGGGTGCGATTCCCCGCAGCTCCACCACAACCGCACTTAAGTCAACCCCCGATTGTATTCGGGGGTTTTGATTTGGATCAAAAACCGCGTCGACACAGTAAAAAACAACCGCCTGCGAGGAACGGTTGTTTTTATCGTGGAGTTTTTTTCAAGCTGTTTATTTTTGGCCCCTGCATAACTTTTTTACTCAGAAGCTACCCCTATAATATGACGTAAAAAAGCTTGTGTCAATAACATTTTCTAAGATTTTTTAAGTAAAAAATACCACGCCGTTAGTACGCTATATGTAGTATGGTGGCTTTGACGCACACGCTACACTGCCATTGTTCTTCCAGAATTGGATCGTTTGATGTCCGTCTGGCGCCAATTAGTAAAAGCCGGTAATTAAACATAGTCCAGCCTGGCTAGTCCAGTCGTCAACTATGTCATAAAATAACCAGCTAAGTTTTAACCGTCTTCGACCGCTCGATTTTGCCGACGTAATTATCAATTTGGCTCGACGGGCAGCACGGGTAAAATACTAGCAGGCGTATGACAATCATGGCCAATACGGCCAAGTTATGTCAAAGTTCATGACCTGAGTAGCGCCCACCAAGCCGGTTGCGTCAGCGCGTCGGCGTATTAAGTTTCGCGATTAGATTTTTTCGCAAGGACCGCCTGACTTAACGCTAACCGGCCTTCCTGGGCAGAGTTGCGGCAGAGAATAGACGGCTATGGGTGCTAGAAGGGTGTAGCTCAAAGACATTCGTACAACGATGTAAAAAAATCAACTTTGTTATACTAACACCTAAGAAGATATATTTCGTACTCATAATATGTGTAAATTACAACATAAATTCGTTACCGTGTATTGACCTAAATCAATGCTTATGCTACAGTTAGGCCATGCTTATGAAAAAACAAACATAAAGCTACAAAGGTTCAGGGCAGTTCAAGAACAGGTTCAAAGTTAAAACAATAGCAGTGCAGTTGCATGATCAAGCGCAGGGCAAAACCTTAACAATTCGGAATTATGAAACGTACTGACGAGCTCGTTCTTGAGCGGCAAGTTGGCAACGACACGAAAACAAACACAAAAAAATATATGGCTTACATGAGTAAGACATTGCACCTTACATAGTTTTCTAGTTGGCGTTGCCATGCTCCGCTCAAATGCGTCGAGCGGTACCAGTACCCGATATGCCTAGTTAATCCTTGTTAACTTAGCAGTGATCATACTAGGCATATCGTGAGGAACGTACCAAATTTACTGTTATGCCCCGAGTTTACTCGGAGCGGTCAGTGCAGTATCCGCAGCGGCAAGTCGTTTACACTTCACACGCCCAAATTTTTAATTCAGCGGCGTATGCTGTAAGCGCAAACACATAGACTTGTCGCTCGGATCTGTTTTAAACTCTTATGCTTCGTAGTATAGTAACAGGGATGTTACAAAGAACGATAGCCACCTTAATGTTTATAGGCCTCTGCCTGTTGGCGGTACTACTAACCGCTACGACGCCAGCCTCGGCTGGTCCATTTGGAGTTTTAACTATATTTATTTCAGCTTATCTGGCATTCTTAGGCCTGATAAGCTTTTTTTTGTATGGAATTTCCGGCCTTTCAGCCAAATTGTCGGTTGGATTGATGGCGCGCCGGCCAATTGAAAGAATGACTTTCCGTAAGGCATATTATTATTCGACTGTCATTGCTACTATGCCGGTTATGCTCACTGGCCTGCAGTCCGTTGGATCGGTTGGTCCGTATAGCTTGTTATTGGTTGTTGTCTTCGTAGCCTTGGGCTGCGTTTATATATCAAAGCGAGTGGTTTAGAAATAGTGTAGTCACGATAGTCGTTATGCTATAATGACAGATATGCAACCGGAGAATCCTCAGCCACAGTTTGGCCCTGAACGCGCCCCCGTGGAACGTATTGGAAACGCCGAGCATCTGCCAAAATTGCCAACGCCTGAAGTGGGGGGAATCGAGACCGGTGCCGAGCGTCATGAACAAGCTGCCGAAAGTCGAGTAGCTATAGTCGACATGCCCACGACAGTTGTCCCGGTGCCGATTGCCACCGCGGCGCCAACCCCGATTGATGATAGCTCTGCGTCAGGATCTCCGCTGGTCGCCGATGACAGTGATTTAATTGAAAAAGAGTGGGTCGACCGGGCAAAAAAGATTATCCAAGAAACGCACGATGATCCAGCCAAGCGCGAACAACAGGTGAGTAGCCTACAGAAAGATTATCTGCGCAAGCGTTACGGTAAAGAGCTGGGAGCGGCCTAGCGAGTGGCTAGTCGATAATCATGGGCATAATCATCACCATTATTTTAATCATCGCCATCGCCGTAGCGGCCGGTAGCGTGGTTTTTTTGCAGTATCGCAAGATTCTCCGCGAAGCCAAGAACTACGAACGCGGCCTCAAGATGGTGCCGTTATACATCCATATTCCGCCATCCAGCGAAGACCTTGAGGGCAATGGCCGCGACGAGCGCGACCTGACCGAAGAGGTTTTGTCGCAAGGTCAGGTTATGTATAACATTATCGCCAGCACGGCCACAAAAGGCTTCAAGAGTCGTATTTACGGACAACGACATATATCATTTGAAATAGTCGCCCACGAAGGCCTGATTCATTACTACGCGGTTGTGCCGGTTGCATTAATTGGCATGATTCACCAGGCAATTGAAGCCGCCTATCCTTCGGCGAGGCTTGAAGAGGTTGAAGAGCGTAATATCTTTAGCCCGGTTGGTCGCATGAGCGGTACGTTTGGCGGCGAATTTACGCTTAAGCGCGACTTTGCTTATCCAATTGCGACCTATGAAGAGTCAAAACGTGATGCCTCGCGGGCGTTACTTAACGCCCTGTCAGCGGCTACAAAAGACGATGGCGTTGGTGTTCAGATATTGATTCGTCCAGCTCGCGAAGGCTGGGCTAAAGCCGCGATTGCAATGGCGGAAGGCATCAAAAAGAATAAAGGTAAAAAAACCGGGGCCGGTGCTTTGTTTAGTACTAAAGGCTTAATGGAAATGCTGTGGAAACCACCAGAGGCTGAAGAGCGTAAACCCGAAGAGCGCGAGCTCAGCTCTCTCGAACAGTCGATTGTCGGCGGTATTGAAGAAAAAACGCGTTATCCTGGCTACGAAACCTTAATTAGGGTGATCGCGTCATCGAATACCTCGGCCAAAGCTCAAAGTCTGCTTAATAATGTAGTGGCTTCCTTTTCTTTATTCGACTCAACTACCAATAACGGGTTGAAGTTTACGCCAGCTCGGGATATTGAGGAATTTGTCACGGCTTATATTTTTAGATTTTTTCCGCAGTCAGTTGACCAGAATATCTTAAATAGCGTTGAGTTGGCGACTATCTTTCATTTACCGACCCAGCATAATATCCCAACGTCACAGCTTCAGCGCCAGACCGCCAAACAGGTCGATGGCCCTAATCAAATAGTTGAAGAAGGGTTCTTGCTTGGGTATAACGAATTTCGTGGCGTGAAGAAGCCGATTCGACTAAGCACAAACGATCGCCGCCGCCATACATATATAATTGGTCAAACCGGAACCGGAAAATCGAATCTGTTGGAAAACTTAGCCTTTCAGGACATGATGGACGGTAAGGGCTTTGCTTTCATTGATCCGCACGGCGATTCTGCCGAAAAACTATTGGGTATGGTTCCGAAAGAGCGCGTTGAAGATGTGATTTACTTTAACCCGAGCGACATGGAGAGTCCGGTTGGCCTGAACTTATTTGAATTTCAGAATCCTGACCAGCAGGGCTTTATTATTCAAGAAACGATTGCCATGCTTTATCGTCTGTATGACCCTGGCCACACCGGCATTATTGGACCACGTTTTGAGGCCTGGTTCCGTAACGGTGCCTTGACGGTGATGAGTGACCCGAACGGCTCGAGCTTTCTGGATGTCCAACAGGTTTTTGTTGATCAAGCTTTTGCCGACGAGAAACTGAAATATGTCACCAACCGGCCGGTGCTTGATTTTTGGAATAAAGAAATGGCTCAGACCAGCGATGCTAATAAGTCGGAAATTTTAGGCTGGTTTGCTAGTAAGTTTGGCGCCTTCCTAACTGATGACATGATGCGTGATATCATCGGCCAAACTAAGAGTGGTTTTAACCTGCGCGATATTATGGACAACAAAAAAATCTTACTAGTAAATCTATCAAAGGGGCGAACCGGTGAGTTGAACTCCCAGCTACTTGGTATGATTTTTGTGATGAAATTCCAGGCCGCCGCCATGGGTAGGGCGGATATACCCGAAGATCAACGTGAAGATTTTACACTATACGTCGATGAGTTCCAGAACTTTGCGACAGATAGTTTTGCGACTATTCTGTCTGAGGCTCGGAAGTATCGTCTGAGTTTAGTGCTGGCTAATCAGTTTATGACGCAGTTGACCGATCAAATTCGCGAAGCCATTTTAGGTAACATCGGTACGGTTATTAGCGGACGTATTGGTATTACTGACGCAGAAATATTACAGAAGCGCTTTGCGCCGACCTTTGATGCAGAGGATTTGACACGCCTGCCTAATTTTCAGACAGTTTCGACTGTCATGATAAATAATGTGCCGTCATCGGCCTTTAGCATGTCACTGGTGCCGCCGATGGGCACATCTAACTCTCAGTTGCGCGACGCTCTGCGTAAGCTGTCGGCAGCTAAATATGGTCGACCACGCGCTGAAGTTGAACGGGAAATTTTTGCTCGACTTGGCGCTGGCGATGAAGCTCGCAAAGCTAAAGCTGAAGCCCTTAAAAAAGCCCAAGAGCAGCGCATGAGCGCTCTAAACTCTGCGCAGGTGCCGGTCGCGGCGAGCGCCGGAGCGCCGGTTAATAACAGCCCGGTCGGCGGTTCGTCGTTTCTCGATGAATGGTTGGCAAAGCGCCAGCAATTAACCGACACCAGATCCAGAGGGTCGGCGACGGCGCCGACAGCCACGACTAAACCAGCACCGGCAGCTAGCGGCTCATACAACCCGGCGTTTGGACCCTTGCCTGGTCCGACAAAAGCCATACCGGTGCCAGTCGCCGCGCCGCCTAAGGCTGACGATAAATTCCATGTTCACTCAGGCGATAATAATAACGACGAGGTCTCGATTAAACTGCGCTAGGCAATGATTTTTTAGCTACTGCGTCCGGTAAATAGCGCTTTTAAGTAGTCGTAAACGATACCCAATATCCAACCGACAATAAATGCACCAATTGTCTCGAAGCCAGACAGCGGATAGCCCTCGGTTTTGGCGACGACATAAACGATTAAAACAAGTAAGAATGCTGCAATCGCCCCCGATAGAACGGCGTTTGGTCGGGCTACGGTTGTGCCGACAGCATCGCTAATTCGTTCAACGGTCTTGTTATGAATAAATTTACTAAAGGCACGGCTCGTCGGTGGCAGTTCGTTTTGGACACGCTTCATATGAGCCTTAAAGCTAGCTTCCTTGGCCTTGCGACTAAGGTTAGAGGTGCGCTTTGATGCGCGACTGGCGCCCTCTTTTTCGGCATTGTTTTTCGCCTCATTGCTTACTGCTCGCTCAAGGGACTCAATCTTTGCCTTTTCAGCTTTTTGCTCTTGCTTCTCGGCGCTATGTTCAGGACTCGGTTCAGCTTTCCTCTCAAGCTGCTCGAGCCTTTCGACGGCTGCTTGGCGGGCCTCGACGTTGTTATCAATCTTATCTATTAAGTTCTCTGGGCTACTGGCCATCATTCGTCTCCTTAAATCAATCCGGCGTTAAAGTCGCGTCGAATTAAGCGTACCTCTTTGTTAAGTTGTCGCGAACGAGTATAGAAGTAAACGACGACCGCTAGCACCACGCCGGCAAAAATCATATTTTCGGTTGGACCGGTGTGCGGCAATTCGCTGACTGTCTGCTCAACAACTTTAGGGGCGGGGCAGTCAACCTTAATTGTGACGTCGTTACCGTAAACATTGTCGATAGTACAGTCATACGAGGTGGTATCGCTAGTACCCTGAGCCATAGCTGGTATCTGGGCTAGCATCTGAACGACAAAAGAGCGCGATTGGCTAGCGCCAGGCTCAAGGTTAACTGCTGGCCATGACAGCGTCTGGCTGGTTTGATCATAGGTGCCGCCACCGTTATCGAGTATTTGAGCATATTCTAAGGTGTCTTTGAGAGGGTCGCTTATTTGAACCATTTTTGCCGTGCCGCCAGTGTTTTTAGCAGTCAAAGTAAATTGGATTTGATCGCTTGCCTTGGCTGTGACTGACGCGGCGTTAACCTGGCCCTGGGTTAAGTTAACAGCAGTTTTGCTTTCAACGATTTGTGCTGGTGGGGCCGGACAGCCAATGGCGATGCCGACACTAGTTCCGTAGGTGTTTGACAGACTACAGGGGCTTGTGGTTATTGGTAAATTATTCACCACTTGAACACTAAAAGTATGCACAATTGTTGCCCCGGCGCTAATCGTTTCTGGAGGCCACGATAGCACGGTGCCGCTTAATGAGGCGCCGTCGCTACTAAGCAGTTTTGTATACTCCAAGGTACTCGCAAGGTTATCCTGTACTGTGATGGCGCCCGCTGAACCACCAGTATTCTTTGTGGTAAGCGTAAATTTAATTGTGTCGCCGGCTTGTGCTGGCGTTGTGGTTGCGTCAACGCCATTACGAGTAACGTTAATCGCAGATTTGGACTGTACGATATTGGCTGGTGCCGGCGGGGGTGTTGGCGCTGGGGCTGGTGTCGGAGTTGGCGCCTCGGGTACGATATTGGTGACCAAGTTACCGCATATCGCCATTAGTGCAAACCAACCGACCCGGCTTGAGTGGCCAATAAATGCGCCGAGCTTCACGCCTTGTTTGTACCAGCGATATAACGGGCGATGATAGATGGTAAATTGTCCGTCACTACCATTAATAGTTAACGGCGCCTCTCCCTGTGCGGCGCTAAAGTGTGGATTATGCCCCCAGGACATACGAGAACTCCAGTCGACCGTTATTGAACCATATTGAGTAGCGGCGATATCGGCACGCGTAATACCCATATAATTCATGATATCTTTTAGATGATTGGTGTTAGCGTCGTAGGGCCGAAGAAAGTTATTGATTGAAAGTTGCGAGCCGACGCCCAGGCCACCATAAACGAAGTCGTTACTGCTGGCGGCGTTTGCTGATTCTGGTGCCTGAAAGACCGCCAAGGCCTGAACGGCAAGTGCTAAAACAACA